>NZ_BAABDO010000052.1:0-43162 GCF_039539665.1 Actinomadura keratinilytica | reverse complement strand
TCCTAAGACCGCTTGGCCTCCGACTTCGACGCACCGGCCCGGCCGCGCGTCGCGCTGCTCCGCCACGTTCTGGTTCTGCGGGGGCCGCCCGCGCCCGTCGCGGCGCGCTGAGCGCCCGTCTCCGCACGCCCCGCGAGCGCGGGGCGTGCGAGCCGTCCCGCCGACCGCGCCGGGACGGCTCCCTCCGATCATCCGCGACCGGCACGGACGGCCGCGCCCTGAGCGCGGGCCGCCGGTGCCGCCGCGCGCCCAGAACCAGAAGGGTTTCGCCGTGCACGGCTTCCGTCATACGTTCCGTCACACGTTCCGTTCCGCGTTCCGTCCCACGACCGCCGCCGCGCCCCTGGCCGCGGCCTGCCTCGCGCTCGCCGGCTGCGGCGGCGGCGACTCCGCCGCCGACGCTCCGAGCAGCCCCGCCGCATCCTCCGCGTCCCCCGCGTCCTCCGGCCGCGCCGCCGCCCTGACGGTCCAGGACGCCTGGGTGAAGGCCGCCGACAAGGGCATGACCGCCGCGTTCGGCGTCCTGGTCAACACCACCGGCTCCGCCATCACCGTCGCCTCCGCCGTCACTCCCGCCTCGCCGAAGGTGGAACTGCACGAGGTCGCCGACTCCGGCGGCGAGGCGAAGATGCGGCCGGTCCAGGGGGGCTTCACCGTCCCCGCCGGCGGCCGGCTGGAGCTCAAGCCCGGCGGCTACCACATCATGCTGATGGACCTGGCGAAGCCGATCAGGCCCGGCGACCAGGTCGCCTTCACCCTCGCCCTCGCGGGCGGCGGCACGGTCGAGTTCACCGCGGTGGGCAAGTCCTTCCAGGGCGGCAACGAGAACTACGAGCCCGGGGCGGGCCACTGATGGACCGCCATCCCACCCGGCGGGCCCTGTTCGTCGGCGGGGCGGTGGCGGCGGTGGCCGCCACCGCGGCCTGCCGCGCCGACCGGCCCGCCGCCGCGCCGACGCCCGCGGCGACCCCGGCCGCCGAGCCGTTCTACGGGCCGCACCAGGCCGGCATCGCCACCCACCCGCAGATCCACGCGGTGTTCGTCGCGTTCGACCTGCGCCCCGGCACCGACCGGGCCGCGCTGGGCCGGCTCATGCGCCTGCTCACCGACGACGCCCGCCGTCTCACCGCCGGCCGCGCGGGGCTGGCCGACGCCCAGCCCGAGCTCGCCGACCTGCCCGCGCGGCTCACCGTCACCTTCGGGTTCGGGCCGGGCCTGTTCGCCCGGGCCGGGCTGCGCGACCGGCAGCCCCGCCTCGACCTCCCGCGCTTCGCCACCGACCGGCTGCAGGACCGGTGGAGCGGCGGCGACCTGCTCGTCCAGCTCTGCGCCGACGACGCCGTCACCGTCGCCCACGCGCTGCGCCTGATCGTCAAGGACGCCCGCGACTTCGCCACCGTGCGCTGGACCCAGCGCGGGTTCCGCCGCAACCAGCCGGCGGGGCAGACCCAGCGCAACCTCATGGGCCAGCTCGACGGCACCGTCCAGCCCACCGACCTGGACAGGGCCGTGTGGATCGGCGACGGGCCGGACTGGCTGCGCGGCGGCACCGTCATGGTGCTGCGGCGCATCAGCATGGACCTGGAGAAGTGGGACGCCGCCGACGAGGCGGCCAAGGCGTTCGCCGTGGGCCGCGACATCAAGACCGGAGCCCCGCTCACCGGCAAGGCCGAACACGACGAACCCGACTTCACCGCCAAGGACGAGCACGGCTTCCCGGTCATCTCCGACAACGCCCACATCCGCCTCGCCCGCGTCGGCGACCCGGCGCTGCGCATGCTGCGCCGCAGCTACAACTACGACGAGGGGATCAGCTCCGACGGGGTGGGCGACTCGGGGCTGCTGTTCGTCTCCTACCAGGCCGACCTGGACCGCCAGTTCGTCCCGGTCCAGCGGAGGCTGGCCGACTCCGACCTGCTCAACCTGTGGATCACTCCGGTGGGGTCGGCCGTGTTCGCGGTGCCGCCGGGCTGCGGCCCCGGCGGCTGGATCGGCGAGACCCTCCTGGCCTGACCGGGCGCGGCGTCCGGGCACCGCGTCGAGGCGGCCCGCCCGGGCGCCGCGCCCGGACGCCGGGTTCAGGGCCGGCCGTAGAACAGCCGGCGCCGGGTGACCGACCGCCGCACGAAGATCACCACGAGGCTCACCACGCCGGCGCCGGCCAGGGCCATGGCCGCCAGGGCGGCCAGGCCCAGCAGGCCGTGCACCGCGTCGTCCGGCGCGATCATGAGGCGGGAGGCGCCGCCCGCGCAGGTGAGCCGGGTCGGCCCGGACGCCGGGGCGCGGAACGAGCCGACGAAGCGGTAGCCGCGCCGGCGGGTGGCGCTGCGCGGGTCCGACCTGGTCAGCGCGAGCGGCACCGACCAGGCGCCGACGGTGGCCGCGCACGAGGCGGGCGCGGGCGCGCCGCTCGGGACGTACAGCAGGTAGCGGCGTCCGGCGGCCAGGTCGGGCCGCAGCGTGCCCTGCCCGTCGACGACGACCGGATCGGCCTGGGCGGCCTCGGAGGCGTCCCAGGTGGCGGCGATCACGGCCGTCAGCCCGGTGACCGCGGCCAGCAGCAGCGCCACGGGCAGGGCGTACCAGCCGGCGGCCGGGCGCACCGGCGGCGGGCCCGCGCTCCGCAGCGCACCGCGCGCACGCGGCCCCGTCGGCGAGTAGTGCCCGGCCCACATCGTCGGCCCTCCCCGTCCCCGTGATCGCCCCAAGCCGGCCGTCAGGCCCCTGCCCTCGTGGTGACCTGCCCGAAATCGCGGTCGCGTCACGTGAGTACATGATGGCGGAGCGTCCCGAGGCAGGGTCGGGCGGGGGCCTGACCTGCGGCGGCGGCCGTGGCGATACGCCGAATCAGCGGATACCGTGGTTACCAGGTAGTAGCCACGAGATGCGGAGTTCCCATGGCCCTCAGGGACCGCCTGGACCGACTGCCGCCGGCGCCGATCCGCCTGACCCGCTCCCTCCCCCGCTACACCGTCGAGCGCGACATCCCGGTCACCATGCCGGACGGGGTGACGCTGCTGGCCGACCGGTACGTCCCGCGCGGCGCGCGGTCCGCGCCCACCATCCTGGTGCGGACGCCGTACGGGCGGCGCGGCCCCGCCGCCGTGCTGAACGGCCTGCCGTTCGTGCCGTTCGGGTTCCAGCTGCTGGTGCAGAGCGTGCGCGGCACGTTCGGGTCGGGGGGCGAGTTCGACCCGCTCGGCAACGAGCGGGAGGACGGGCTGGCCACGGTCGCCTGGCTGCGCGAGCAGCCGTGGTTCGACGGGTCGTTCGCCGCCTACGGGGCCAGCTACCTGGGCTACTCGGCGTGGGCGCTGGCGGCCGAGGCCGGGCCCGGGCTGAAGGCGATGGCCCTGCAGATCACCGCGTCGTCGTTCCGGGAGGCCGCGTACGTGGGCGGCTCCTTCGCCCTGGAGTCCACGCTCGGCTGGACGGAGCTGACCCGCCGGCAGACCTCGACGCTCGGCCTGCTCACCGCGCCCCTGGTGTCCCGGCGCCGGGCCCTGCGCGCGGCCCGCTCGCTGCGCCCGCTGTCGGAGCTGGACGTGCTGGCGGGCGGCGAGCCGATGCGGTTCTACCGCGACCTGCTGGCCAACCACGAGTCCGGTGCCGAGTACTGGCGGCGCCGCGACTTCAGCGGCACGGTCGGGCAGGTGGCGGCGCCGGTCACGCTGCTGGGCGGCTGGTACGACGTGTTCCTGCCCTGGCAGGTCAAGGACTACCTGGCGCTGCGGGCCGCGGGGCACCGCCCCTACCTGACCATCGGGCCGTGGTGGCACGCCGACGCCCGGCACAGCCTGGTGGCGTTCCGCGAGGCGCTGGCCTGGTTCAAGGCGCACCTGCGCGGCGACCTTACGGCCGTGCGCGCCAGCCCCGTCCGCCTGTACGTGACGGGTGCGCGCGAGTGGCGCGACTACCGCGACTGGCCTCCGCCCGGGATGCGGCGGGAGCGCTGGCACCTGCACGGGGGCGGCGGGCTCGGCGAGGACGGGCCCCAGGACACCCGGCCCAGCACCTACCGGTTCGACCCGTCCGACCCCACACCCGCCCTGGGCGGCCCCTCGCTGCTGGGGTCGTCCAAGCCGGTCGACAACCGGCCCCTGGAGAAGCGGCGGGACGTGTTGGTGTTCACCTCGGCCGTGCTGAAGAAGGACCTGGACCTCATCGGGCCCGTCGTCGCGGACCTGTTCGTGCGGTCCAGCCGCGAGCACACCGACTTTCTGGTGCGGCTGTGCGACGTGGCGCCGGACGGCACGTCCCGCAACGTCTGCGAGGGCGGGCTGCGCCTGGATCCGCGGCACCCGGCCGCCGGCGGGCCGGTGGGGACGGACGGCGTGCGGCGGGTGGCGATCGACCTGTGGCCGGTCGGGCACCGCTTCTGCCGCGGCCACCGCATCCGGGTGCACGTCACCAGCGGCGCCTACCCGAAGGTGGCGGTCAACCCGGGCACGGGCGAGCCGCTGGCCACCGCGGCGTCCCCGGGTGTCCCCGCCGACCAGGAGGTCTTCCACGACCCCGACCACCCGTCGGCGTTCCTGCTGCCGGTCGTGGAGCGCTCGCCCGAGGCCGCCGTCTGCGACCCCGAAGCCGAGGACCCGCCCGTTTTCGGGGCGTGCTGACCCCTTTCCGGCCCCTCGCCTCCCGCCGCGTCAGCGGACGGGGTGGCCGGCGGCGCGCAGGGCGTCCTTGACGTCGGAGATTTTCAGGTCGCCGAAGTGGAAGACGCTGGCGGCCAGCACGGCGTCGGCGCCCGCCTCGACCGCCGGGGCGAAGTGCTCCAGCGCCCCCGCGCCGCCGCTGGCGATCACCGGCACCGAGACCGCCTCGCGGACCCGGCGCAGCATCTCCAGGTCGAACCCGGCCTTGGTGCCGTCGGCGTCCATGGAGTTGAGCAGGATCTCCCCCACGCCCAGCTCCTCGCCGCGCCGCGCCCACTCCAGCGCGTCGATGCCGGTGCCGCGGCGGCCGCCGTGCGTGGTCACCTCGAACCCCGACGGGGTGCCCGCGGCGCGGCGGGCGTCCACCGACAGCACCACGCACTGCGACCCGAAGCGGTGCGCGGCCTCGCGCAGGAACTCCGGGCGGGCGATCGCGGCGGTGTTCACCGACACCTTGTCGGCGCCGGCGCGCAGCAGCCGGTCCACGTCCTCGACGGTGCGCACGCCGCCGCCGACGGTCAGCGGGATGAACACCTGCTCGGCGGTGCGCCGCACCACGTCGTAGGTGGTGGACCGGTCGGCGCTGGACGCGGTGATGTCCAGGAAGGTCAGCTCGTCGGCGCCCTCGGCGTCGTAGCGGCGGGCCAGCTCGACCGGGTCGCCCGCGTCGCGCAGGTTCTGGAAGTTGACGCCCTTCACCACGCGCCCGGCGTCCACGTCCAGGCACGGGATGACGCGCACCGCGACCCCGCTGCTCGCCGCCGGGCTCATCGCACCGCCTCCAGGGCCTCCTCCAGCGTGAACGCCCCCGCGTACAGCGCCTTGCCCACGATCGCCCCCTCGACGCCCTCGGGGACCAGGGCGGCGATGTCGCGCAGGTCGTCCAGGGACGAGACGCCGCCGGAGGCGATGACGGGCTTGTCGGTGCGGGCGCACACGCGGCGCAGCAGGTCGACGTTGGGGCCGCGCAGGGTGCCGTCCTTGGTGACGTCGGTGACGACGTAGCGCGGGCAGCCGTCGTCCTCCAGCCGGTCGAGCACCTCCCACAGGTCGCCGCCCTCGCGGGTCCAGCCGCGCGCGGCCAGCACGTCGCCGCGCACGTCCAGCCCCACCGCGATCCTCTCGCCGTGCGAGGCGATGATCTTGCGGCACCATTCGGGGTTCTCCAGCGCGGCGGTGCCGATGTTGACGCGGGCGCAGCCGGTCGCCAGGGCGGCCTGCAGGGACGCGTCGTCGCGGATGCCGCCGGACAGCTCCACCTTCACGTCCAGCCGCCCGACCACCTCGGCCAGCAGCTCGCGGTTGGAGCCGCGGCCGAACGCGGCGTCCAGGTCGACCAGATGGATCCACTCCGCTCCCGCCTTCTGCCAGGCCAGGGCGGCCTCCAGCGGGGCGCCGTAGGAGGTCTCGGTGCCCGCCTCGCCCTGGACCAGGCGGACGGCCTGGCCGCCGGCGACGTCGACTGCGGGAAGGAGCGTGAGAGTCATGAACGAAACCCTATCGGTGCAGGTGGGGGGCGGTGTCGGAGGGGAAGGGGGGCGGGCCCGGCGCGTCAGCGCACCGTGGACAGCCAGTTGCGCAGCAGCTCGGCGCCCGCGTCGCCGGACTTCTCCGGGTGGAACTGGGTGGCGCACAGCGGCCCGTTCTCGACGGCGGCCACGAACCGGTCGCCGTGCTCGGACCAGGTCACCAGCGGCGGCGCGAGCCGTCCCGTCGGGTCGGGCGCCAGCTCCCAGCGGCGCACCGCGTAGGAGTGCACGAAGTAGAACCGGGTGCCGGGGTCCATGCCGCGGAACAGCACGGTGCCGGCGGGCGCCTCGACGGTGTTCCAGCCCATGTGCGGCACGACGGGGGCGTCCAGCCGCTCCACGGTGCCGGGCCACTCGCCGCACCCCTCGGTGGTGACGCCGTGCTCGATGCCCTTGGCGAACAGGATCTGCATGCCGACGCAGATGCCCAGCACGGGGCGGCCGCCGGCCAGCCGCCGCCCGATGATCTGCTCGCCGCGCACCGACCGCAGCCCGGCCATGCACGCGGCGAACGCGCCGACCCCGGGCACGATCAGCCCGTCGGCGGCCAGGGCGGCGTCCCAGTCGGCGGTGACCTCGACGTCCACGCCGTGCCGGGCCACCGCGCGCTCGGCCGAGCGCAGGTTGCCCGAGCCGTAGTCCAAGATGACGATCTTCGTGGTCACAGGTACAGCACCCCCGCGGTGGCGGCGAGCGCCATCAGCACGAACACCACCGCGGCGGCGGCCTTGAGGCCCTGCCGGAGGAAGCTGATGACGCCCATGAGCAGGAAAAGGGCCAGTCCGAAGAGCGCGACGTTGCCGTAGGTGAAGTTCAGGCCGCCGACCTCCACGGCTACAGGGCCCCCTTGGTGGACGGGATGCCGTGCACCTTCGGGTCGAACGCGACCGCGTCGCGCAGCGCCCGCGCCAGGGCCTTGAACTGGGCCTCGACGATGTGGTGGGCGTTGCGGCCGTACGGGACGTGCACGTGCAGGCAGATCTGGGCGTTGGCGACGAACGACTCCAGGATGTGCCGGGTCATCGTGGTGTCGTACTCCGGGCCGATCATCGGCGCCATGCCGTCCGGTTCGGTGTGCACCAGGTAGGGGCGGCCCGCGATGTCCACGGTGACCTGGGCGAGCGCCTCGTCCAGCGGGACGGAGGCGTCGGCGAAGCGGCGGATGCCGGACTTGTCGCCGAGCGCCTGCCGGAACGCCCGGCCCAGCGCGATCGCGGTGTCCTCGATCGTGTGGTGGCTGTCGATGTGCAGGTCGCCGCTGGTCTTGACGGTCAGGTCGAACGACCCGTGCTTGCCGAGCTGGGCCAGCATGTGGTCGAAGAACCCGACGCCGGTGGCCACCTCGACCCGGCCCGTGCCGTCCAGGTCGATCTCGACCAGGACCTCGGTCTCCTTGGTCGCGCGTTCGACACGTCCGATACGGGCAGTCACAGGATCTCCTTCAGTGCGGTGCGGAAGGCGGCCATCTCGTCGGGGGTGCCGACGGTGACCCGCAGCCATTCGGGCGGGCCGACCTCGCGGATCAGCACGCCCCGGTCGAGCAGGCCCTGCCAGATCCGCCGCCGGTCGGGGAAGGTGCCGAACAGCACGAAGTTGGCGTCGGAGTCGGCCGCGGCGAGGCCTTCGCGGCGCAGCCAGGCCACCAGGTCGTCGCGTTCGCGGCGCAGCAGGTCCACGGTGGCCAGCAGCTCGTCGCCGTGCGCGACGGCGGCGCGCGCCACCGCCTGCGTCACCGCCGACAGGTGGTACGGCAGCCGCACCAGCAGCAGGGCGTCGATCACGGCGGGGTCGGCGGCCAGGTAGCCCAGGCGGGTGCCGGCCATCGCGAACGCCTTGGACATGGTGCGGGTGACGATCAGCCGCGGGTTGCCGGGCAGCAGCGTCAGCGCCGACGGGGTGCCCTCGCGGCGGAACTCGGCGTACGCCTCGTCCACCACCACCATGCCCGGCGCCGCCGCCAGCACCGCCTCGATCACCTGCGGCGGCAGGGCGGTGCCGGTCGGGTTGTTGGGCGAGGTGAGGAACACCACGTCCGGCCGGTGCCGCTCGACCGCCGCGACGGCGGCCTCGGGGTCGATCCCGAAGTCGGCGTCGCGGTGCGCGTTCACCCAGGTGGTGGCGGTGACGCGGGTGATGATCGGGTGCATGGAGTACGACGGCTCGAAGCCCAGCGCGGTGCGGCCCGGCCCGCCGAACGCCTGCAGGATCTGCTGGATGATCTCGTTGGAGCCGTTGGCGGCCCACACGTTCGCCGCGGTCAGCCCGGCGCCGGGGGTGTCGGTGTCGAGGAAGGCCGCCAGGTCCTCGCGCAGCGCCGTCGCGTCGCGGTCGGGGTAGCGGTTCAGGCCGGCGGCGACCTCGGCGGCGGCCTCGCCGATCGCCTTCACCAGCCGCTCGGACGGCCCGTAGGGGTTCTCGTTGGTGTTGAGCGCGACGGGCACGTCGAGCTGCGGGGCGCCGTAGGGCTCGGTGCCGCGCAGGTCGTCGCGGATGGGCAGGTCGGACAGCGAGGTCACCGGCCCTCCCCCGGGATCGTCCAGCCGAAGCGGGCCTTGAGCGCGGCGCCGTGCGCGGGCAGGTCCTCGGCCTCGGCCAGCGCGACGACGCGGGCGGTGGCCTCGGCGAGGGCGTCGCGGTCGTATTCGACGACGTGGATGCCGCGCAGGAACGACTGCACCGACAGCCCCGAGGAGTGGCAGGCGCAGCCGCCGGTGGGCAGCACGTGGTTGGACCCGGCCAGGTAGTCGCCCAGCGACACCGGCGCGTGCGTCCCGATGAAGATCGCGCCGGCGTTGCGGACGCGCGCGGCGACCTGCCGGGCGTCCGCGGTGTGGATCTCCAGGTGCTCGGCGGCGTAGGCGTCGACCACGGCGAGGCCGGCGTCGATGTCGTCGACCAGGACGATGCCGGACTGCCGCCCGGCCAGCGCCTCGGTGATCCGCTGGACGTGGCGGGTGCGGGCGACCTGCGCCTTCAGCTCGCGCTCCACCGCGTCGGCCAGCTCGGGCGCGGTGGTGACCAGCACGGCGGCGGCGAGCGTGTCGTGCTCGGCCTGGCTGATCAGGTCGGCGGCCACGTGCACCGGGTCGGCGGTGTGGTCGGCGAGGATCGCGATCTCGGTCGGGCCCGCCTCGGAGTCGATGCCGATCACGCCCTTGAGCAGCCGCTTGGCCGCAGCGACGTACACGTTGCCGGGCCCGGTGACCAGGTCGGCGCGGGGGCACTCGTCGGTGCCGTAGGCGAACATCGCGATGGCCTGGGCGCCGCCGACCGCGTAGACCTCGTCCACGCCGAGCAGCGCGCAGGCCGCCAGGATCGCCGGGTGCGGGAGCCGGCCGTCGCCGTGGTCGGCCTGGGGCGGGGAGGTCACCGCCAGGGAGGGCACGCCGGCCTCCTGGGCGGGCACCACGTTCATCACCACGCTGGACGGGTAGACGGCCCGCCCGCCCGGCACGTACAGCCCGACGCGGCCCACCGGCACCCACCGCTCGGTGACGGTGCCGCCGGGCACGACCTGCGTGGTGACGTCGGTGCGGCGCTGGTCGCGGTGCACCAGGCGGGCGCGGCGGATCGACTCCTCCAGCGCGTCCCGCACGGCCGGGTCGAGCGCCTCCAGCGCCGCGCCGATCGCCTCGGCCGGGACGCGGGCGGACTCCAGATCGACCCCGTCGAAGGTCTTGGTGTACTCCCGTACCGCGGCCGAGCCCCTATGCCGCACGTCCTCGCAGATCGGCCGCACCTTCTCCAGGGCGGCCTCGACGTCGAGATCGGCACGGGGCAGCACGTCGCGCAGGTCTCCGGGCAGCGAGCCGCGCAGGTCGATACGGGATATCACCCGTCCAGTCTACGGAGTGCCGCGCGGCCGCCGCGCACCGTCTCGGCCAGCGAGACGCGCAGGTGGGAGGCTTCGCGGGGGTCGGGAGGGGGGTGCGGTGTCACGCCCGGAAGGCGCCGTCGAGGACGGTCACGGCGCGGCCGAGCAGCGTCACCCGGTCGCCGCGCAGGACGGTCCGCACGTCGCCGCCGCGCCGGGACGCCTGGTGGCCGAGCAGGGTGTCGCGGCCCAGTTCGGCGCTCCAGTAGGGGGCGAGCGCGCAGTGGGCCGAGCCGGTGACCGGGTCCTCGTCGACGCCGACGGCCGGGCCGAACACGCGGGACGCGAAGTCGTACGGGGCGCCCGGGTCCGCGGGGGCCGTGACGATGACGACCCGCGCGTCGAGGCGGGCGAGCGCGGGGATGTCGGGGGTGAGCTTGCGCACGGCGGTCTCGTCGGCCACCCGCACGAGCAGGTCGGGCTGGCAGGTGCGGCCGACCCAGGAGAACGGCGTGCCGAGCGCCTCGGCGAGCCCTTCGGGCGGGTCCACCGGTTCCGGCGGCGCGGCGGGGAAGTCCATGCCGAGTTCGCCGTCGCCGGTGCGGGTGACGGTGAGCACGCCGCTGTGCAGGGTGCGGAACCGGATGGGCCGGTCTTCGGGGACCGTGCCCGTCTCGTACAGGGCGTGCCCGCCGGCCAGGGTGGCGTGGCCGCACAGCGCCACCTCCACCTGCGGGGTGAACCACCGCAGTTCGAACTCCTCGCCGACGGGGCGGACGAACGCCGTCTCCGAGTGCCTCATCTCCGCCGCCACCCGCTGCATCCAGGCGGGGTCGGCCGCCTCGTCCAGCAGGCAGACCCCGGCGGGGTTGCCGGTGAACGGGCGATCGGTGAACGCGTCGACGACCAGCATCCTCATGCCGCGACGCTAACCGCCGCGCCCGGGGCGGCGGCAGGGCCAATCACGACCAGTGGCCCGGTTCGCGGGTTCGCGGACGGTGCGGCGCCGGGCTTCAGACTGTGACAATCCCGGCCTTTTTGATCACCGGTGCCGGACGTACCCTGGCCCCGTGGGCGCCGCGCGGCGGCAGGGGCGCGGACCGCGACGGCTCCAGGGGGCCGCAGGCGACCGGGAGGAACGGTGACCGAACGCCTTCCGCTGTTCCCGCTGGGCACGGTGCTGTTCCCCGGCCTGGTGCTGCCGCTGCACCTGTTCGAGGAGCGCTACCGCCGGCTCGTCCGCGACCTGCTGGAGCGCCCCGAGCCGCGCCGGTTCGGCGTGGTCGGCATCGAACTCGGCCACGAGGTGGGGGCCGAGTCGGCGCGCCGGCTGGCGGGCGTCGGCTGCGTCGCCGAGGTGCACGCCGTCACCCCGCACCCCGACGGGCGCTACGACATCGTCACCGTCGGCGGCCGCCGCTTCCGGCTCAAGCGGATCGACCGGTCGCTGCCCTACCTGTGCGGCGACGTGGAGTTCCTGCCCGAGGAGGCGGGCACGGGCGCCGAGCCGCTGGCGCACCGGGTGCGGCTGCTGTACCAGCTGTACCGGCACCGGCTGGCCGCCGCGGGCGCGGAGATCGCCGAGCCGGTGGACCTGCCCGAGGACCCGGTGCGGCTGTCGTACCTGATCGCCGCCGCCGTGGTGCTGGACGGCCCGGACAAGCAGCGGCTGCTGGAGGCCGAGGACGCGGCGCGGCGGCTGCGCGCCGAACGCGACCTGCTGGTGCGCGAGACGCGGCTGCTGGACATGCTGCCGACCGTGCCCGCCGGGCAGTTCCTGGACGGCGCGGTCAACCCGAACTGAACCCCCGGGCCGGGCCCGCGGGAACGCGCAGGGATTCGGTGTGCGCCGGGTGCCGTGCGGTCGGCAGACTGTCCGCATGAGCCCTGCCAAGTCCCCGTCCAGGAAGAAGGCCAAGTCCGGCGGCACGCCCGCGACCGTGGCGGCGGCGCAGGCCGGCATCGATTTCACCCTGCACTCCTATGAGGCCGACCCCGCGGCCGACGGCTACGGGCGGGCCGCGGCCGACGCGCTGGGCGTGCCGCACGAGCGGCTGTTCAAGACCCTGGTGGCGGAGGTGGACGGGCGGCCGACCGTGGCCGTGGTGCCGGTGTCGGCCACGCTCGACCTCAAGGCGCTGGCCGCCGCGGTCGGCGGCAAGAAGGCCCGCATGGCCGACCCCGCCGACGCCGAACGCGCCACCGGGTACGTCGTGGGCGGCATCAGCCCGCTGGGCCAGCGCCGCCGGCTGCCGACCGTGGTGGACGCCTCGGCGTCACAGTTCGCGACCGTCTACGTCTCGGCCGGCCGGCGCGGCCTGCAGATCGAGCTGTCCCCCGCCGACCTGCTCCGGCTCACCGGCGCCGAGGTCGCCTCCGTCGCGCGCGCCGGGTAGCCGGCGCACGACCAGCTCGGCCACGGCGTAGGCGGCCACGGCCAGCAGCGGCCAGAACACCAGCACGCCGGTGGCGCGCAGGTCGGCCACGCCGGTGACGGTGCGCCCGTCCCGGGCGGTGCGGACCGCGCGCTCGTACTCGGCCAGGCCCACCTGGTGGCCGACCCGCCAGGCCAGCAGCGAGGCGGCCAGTCCGCCCGCGGTCAGGCCGAGCAGCAGCGGGATGTCGTTGCCGCGCCCCCCGGCCAGGTAGGCCAGCGCCCCGCAGACCAGTCCGGCCACCACCGCGATGATCGCGAACGTCCCGTCGGCGGCGATGGGCCCCTGGCCTTCGGGGTCGAGCGGCAGCGCCCGGCCGCGGATGACGACGTAGGCCACATCGGGGGCGAGCCAGGCCCACAGCAGCCCGGCGGGTACGCCGAGCACCGCCACGAGGAGGGTGATGACCGCACAGGTCCGCAAGGCACTCCCCGTCGGTCGCCGCACCTCGTACGCTCCCTGGTATGGCCGTGCGTCCCCTTGCGAGACGTGATGTCTCCTGACAGCGAAAGCCTAGCCTGCCCAGGTCAGCCGATCGACTGCCGTGTGGTGTCCGATTCCCGCCCCAGAGCGGCCGTTTCCTTGGGATAATGTGCCCGACATGTCCGGATTCAGCCCTGCGTTCCAGCGCCTCGGCGCCGCCCTCGCCGCGGTCGTCCTCCAGCAGCAGGAGACGCTCGCCGAGTTCCTCCCCCGGGAGGACTGGAGCGCCGACCTGACCGCCCGCACCTACACCAGCGGCGGCGTCACGGTCCGGGTCTCGCTGCTCGGCAGCTACGCCGCCCGCGAACGCACCTGGCTGTGGGGCTGGGCCAACCCGCAGTTCGGCGACGACCACCCGTCGGTCGAGCCGACCCTGGTCATCCGCGGCCTGGGCGAGCGGCTCGGCATCCCCGAGTTCACCACGCCCGAGATCGACCTGTCCTGGTACACCGGCCCGGCCGGGCACGGCGGCGAGCTGATCGCCATGGCCGCCGGGGGCGTGCTCGGCGGAGGCGGCTACATCGGCGCGGGCTACGACGGCGGTTCGGCCTACCTGCACGTCGACGACCCGCAGGCGCCGCCCGCCGCCTGGGACCCGGTGCCGGTGCCGCGGCTGCTGACCAACGCGGTCAGCCTGTTCCCGCACCACCCGCAGCTCACCCTCGCGCGGCTGCTCAGCCACCACCGCGTGCCGTTCCGCGAGACGGCCGGCCTGACCGAGGCCCGGCTGCCCGGCGGCGGCGTGGCCCGCGCCCGCTTCGACGACCTGGGCCGCTTCATGGACTGGCACGCCGAGCACCCGGCCCCCGCCGCGCCCAGGACACCGGTCACCCCGTAAGGCCGCCCTCGGGCGGCGCACGCGGAAAGGCCGCCGTCCGCGGGCTCGGGGCCCGGCGGACGGCGGCCTTTCCGCCGCGTATGCGCCGTCAGCCCAGGCAGGACGGGCCGAGCAGCTGCTTGAGGTCGCCCATCAGCGCCGGGGACGGGGCGACGCGCAGCCGGTCGTCCAGGCGGACCACCGTGGTGCGCGGGCCGTTCTGCACGTGCAGGTGCACCTCGGACGTGCCCGGGTGGTCGGTGAGGACCTCCTTCAGGCGCGCCACCACCGGCGGCGTGCACCGGGTGATCGGCATGGTGACGGCCAGCGGGCCCGCCCCCTCGGTGACGGTCAGGTCCGGCTGGGTCACCTCCATGGCGATGAGCTTGGCGACGTCCTCGCGCTTGTCCACGCGGCCCTTGACCACCAGGATGGCGTCCTCGGTCAGCAGCGTGGAGCACAGCTGGTAGGTGGACGGGAAGCACATCACCTCGATGGACCCGCCCAGGTCCTCCAGCTGGAACATGGCCCACGAGTTGCCCTGCTTGGTGACCTTGCGCTGCAGGCCCGACAGCAGGCCCGCCACGATCACCACCTGGCCGTCGGGCCGCTCGCCCTCGCTCAGCGCGGCGATCGTGCAGTCGGCCTCGCGCTCCAGGATGTGCTCGACGCCCAGCAGCGGGTGGTCGGAGACGTACAGGCCGAGCATCTCCCGCTCGAACGACAGCAGCGTGGTCTTGTCCCACTCGTCGACGTCGGGGATGGCCACGGCGAACGCGCCGCCGCCGGCGTCCTCCTCCAGGGCGCCGAACAGCGAGTCCTGGCCGATGGCCTCCTTGCGCTTGATGTCGATGACCGAGTCGATGGCCTGCTCGTGCACCATCAGCAGCGCCCGGCGCCGGTGCCCCAGCTCGTCGAACGCGCCCGCCTTGATCAGCGACTCGACCACCCGCTTGTTGCACACGTGCGGCGGGACCTTGTTGAGGAAGTCGTTGAAGTCGGTGTAGGCGCCCTTCTCCCGGCGCGCCGCGATGATGCCCTCGACGACGTTGGCGCCGACGTTGCGGACCGCCGACAGGCCGAAGCGGATCTCCTTGTCGCCCATCGGGGTGAAGTCGGCGTCGGAGGTGTTGACGTCGGGCGGCAGCACGGTCAGGCCCATGCGGCGGCACTCGTTGAGGTACAGGGCGCTCTTGTCCTTGTCATCGCCGACGGAGGTCAGCAGCGCCGCCATGTACTCGGCCGGGTAGTTGGCCTTCAGGTACGCCGTCCAGTACGACACCAGGCCGTAGGCGGCGCTGTGCGCCTTGTTGAAGGCGTAGTCGGAGAACGGGACCAGGATGTCCCACAGCGTCTTGATCGCCTCGTCGGAGTAGCCGCGCTGGCGCATGCCCTCGGAGAACGGCTTGAACTCCTTGTCCAGGACCTCCTTCTTCTTCTTGCCCATGGCCCGGCGCAGCAGGTCCGCCTGTCCCAGCGTGTACCCGGCGACCTTCTGGGCGATGGACATGACCTGCTCCTGATAGACGATCAGGCCGTAGGTCGTGCCGAGGATGTCCTTGAGCGGCTCCTCCAGCTCGGGGTGGATCGGGGTGATCTCCTGCTGGCCGTTCTTGCGCAGCGCGTAGTTGATGTGCGAGTTGGCGCCCATCGGGCCCGGCCGGTACAGCGCGCCCACCGCGGAGATGTCCTCGAAGTTGTCGGGCTTCATCAGCCGCAGCAGCGCCCGCATCGGCCCGCCGTCGAACTGGAACACCCCGAGGGTGTCGCCGCGGCCGAGCAGCTCGTAGGTCTTGGGGTCGTCCAGCGGCAGCTCGAGCAGGTTGACGTCGATGCCCTTGTTGACCTTGATCCCCTTGAGCGCGTCGTCGATGATCGTCAGGTTGCGCAGGCCCAGGAAGTCCATCTTCAGCAGGCCCAGCGTCTCGCAGGTCGGGTAGTCGAACTGCGTGATGATCGCGCCGTCGGAGTCGCGCCGCATGATCGGGATGTGGTCGGTGATCGTCTCACCGCTCATGATGATCCCGGCGGCGTGCACGCCGGTCTGGCGGATCAGGCCCTCCAGGCCCTGCGCCAGGTCCATGATCTGCTTGACGTCGGGCTCCTCCTCGTAGAGCTTGCGCAGCTCGCCCGCCTCGTTGTAGCGGGGGTGCTTCTCGTCGAAGATGCCCGACAGCGGGATGTCCTTGCCCATGACGGCGGGCGGGAACGCCTTGGAGATGCGGTCGCCCAGCGCGTACGGGAAGCCCAGGACGCGCCCGGCGTCCTTGATGGCGGCCTTCGCCTTGATGGTGCCGAACGTGGCGATGAAGGCGACCTTGTCCTCGCCCCACTTCTCGGTGGTGTACCGGATGACCTCGGCGCGCCGGTCTTCAGGGAAGTCGATGTCGATGTCGGGCATCGACGCGCGCTCGGGGTTGAGGAACCGCTCGAAGATCAGCCCGTGCGGCAGGGGGTCCAGGTCGGTGATGCCCATCGCGTAGGCCACCAGCGAGCCCGCCGCGCTGCCCCGGCCCGGCCCCACCAGGATGCCGTTGTTCTTCGCCCACATGATGAAGTCGGCGACGACCAGGAAGTACGACGGGTACCCCTTGGCGAGGATGACGTCCATCTCGTACTCGGCCTGCTTGCGGTACCGCTCGGGGACGCCGTCGGGGAAGCGCCGCTCCAGGCCCTTCCAGACCTCCTTGCGGAACCAGCTCTCCTCGGTCTCGCCCTCGGGCACCGGGAAGCGCGGCATCAGGTCGTGGTGCTCGAACATCCCCGTCGTGTCGACCCGCTCGGCGATGAGCAGCGTGTTGCGGCAGCCCTCGGCCCAGATGTCGGAGCCGTCCAGGGCGCGCATCTCCTCCGGCGACTTGATGTAGTAGCCGGTGCCGTCGAACCGGAACCGGTCGGGGTCGGCCAGCTGCTTGCCGACCTGCACGCACAGCAGCGCGTCGTGCGCGGTCGCCTCGCTCTCGTGGGTGTAGTGCGAGTCGTTGGTGACCACCGGCGGGATGTTCAGCTTCCTGCCGATCTCGATCAGGCCGTCGCGGACCCGGCGCTCGATCTCCAGGCCGTGGTCCATCAGCTCCAGGAAGTAGTTCTCCTTGCCGAAGATGTCCTGGAAGGTGGCGGCCGCCTTGAGCGCCTCGTCGAACTGCCCCAGCCGCAGCCGCGTCTGGATCTTGCCCGACGGGCAGCCGGTGGTCGCCATCAGCCCGTCGGCGTGCTCGGCCAGCAGCTCCTCGTCCATGCGGGCGTACTTGAAGACGAAGCCCTCGGTGTAGGAGCGGCTGGACAGCTTGAACAGGTTGTGCAGGCCGGTGTTGTTGCGGGCCCAGATGGTCTTGTGGTTGATCAGACCGCCGCCGGACACGTCGTCGCGCTTCTGGCTGGGCTCGCCCCACTGCACCTTCTTCTTGTGGAAGCGCGACTCGGGCGCCATGTACGCCTCGATGCCGATCACGGGGGTCACGCCGGCGTCCTTGGCGTGCTTCCAGAAGTCGTAGGCGCCGTGCATGTTGCCGTGGTCGGTCATCGCGATCGCGGGCATCTTCTGCCGCTGGACCTCGTCGAACAACTGCTTCAACCGGGCGGCCCCGTCCAGCATGGAGTACTCGGTATGAACATGAAGATGGACGAACGAGTCCGCCATGCCCGCTGCGCCTCCTGAATGCACGCGACCGCGCACGCACCGCCGGTGCGTGGCTGGGTTTATCCGTTCCGGGGGAAGATCGCCGCCCGGGTGGACGCCCCGGACGACGCGGCTCTGAGAGCCTAACCCGCCCCTCGGACACCTCGCGCCCCGACACTCCGGGATGCCCGCTCACCCCACGTTCGCCCCGCCACGTCCCCAACCTGCCCTTTTGCCGCCGATCAACCGGATGTCGGCCCCGTGTCCCGCACGGGGCGGTCAGGAGGGGACGACGCCCCGGGCGTGCTGGTAGGCGCCGGGCGGCACGCCGACGACGCGCTTGAAATGGCGGGTGAGATGGGCCTGGTCGGCGAAGCCCGTACGGGCGGCCACCTCCGCCGGGCGCAGCCCCCCGTCGAGCAGCCGCCGCGCGCGCTGCACGCGCACCTGGTTCAGGTAGGCGTGCGGCGGCAGGCCCGTCGCGGCCCGGAACGCCCGGATGAGGCGGAACGGGCGCGTCCCCACGGCCTCGGCCAGCTCCTCCAGCGTGGGCGGGTCCACCAGGCGGTCGTGCAGGATGTCGCGGGCGGCGCGCACGGACGGGGACCATGCCGCCCCGTGCTCGGCGGGCATGTCGCGGGCGTGGTGGCGCAGCAGCGCCCCCAGGGCGGTGCGCAGCAGCGAGGAGGCCGCCAGGGCGTCGCCGCCCTCGCCGGCGCGGTGGGCGGCGCGGACCAGGGCGGCCACGGGCGTCCGTTCGATGACGGTCTCGGGGAAGTAGGGCGTGCCCGCCCGGGCCCCCAGCTCGGCGGCGACATCGGCGACGACGCCCACCGCCGGGTACAGGACCCGGTAGGCCCACCCGCCCGGCGCCCCCGCGTACCCGGTGTGCACCACCTCGGGGTTGAGCACGGCGAGGGAGCCCTTGGGGGCGCGCTCGGTGCTGCCCGCGTGCTCGAACGCCTCCACCCCGGCCTCGATGAGCGCGATGACGTACCCGTCATGGGTGTGCCGGCCGAAGCGGTGGGTGACGTAGCGGGCCTGCAGCAGGTCCACATCGGGCAGAACCGGATGCCGCCAGTAATGAGCGACCTCCTGTGACACGACTGAAATCATATGAGGATGCAGATATCGCTGGTCACCGGCCCGCAGGAGCGGGCCGCCGCCGAGGAGATCCGGCTGCGGGTCTTCGTCGACGAGCAGGGCGTGCCGCCGGAGCTGGAACTGGACGAACACGACGCGGTCGCCGACCACTTCCTGGCCCGCGTGGACGGCCGCCCCGTCGGCACGGCGCGGATGCTGCGCCGCGACGGATGCGGCGTGCTGGGGCGGCTGGCGGTGCTGCCGGAGACCCGGGGCACCGGCCTGGGCGCCGCGCTGGTGCGCGCGGTCGAGCAGCGCGCCAGGGAGCAGGGGGCTGCGGTCGGTGGAGCTGCACGCGCAGACGGCGGTGCGCGCGTTCTACGAGCGGCTCGGATACGAGGCGTACGGCGAGGAGGACATCGAGGCGGGCATCCCGCACATCTGGATGCGCAAGGCCCTCTGAGCCGCCCGGGCCGCCCCGGGCCGTCCCGACCGGCGCCCCGTCTCAACAGGCGAGATGTTCGTCCCGTGGGATGGCGTGTCGGGGACGGCGGAGCCTACGATGACGAGCGTGAACCGTCGCTATCCCGTGTTTATGCAGCCGGCTCCGGGTGAGCCGGTCAGCACGGGCTGACCTGGCGACGACCCCGGAGCCGGCGAAGGCAGAGCCCCACAGGGCTCTGCCTTTTCTCGTTCAGAGCGCGGCCCGGGCACGGACGGCATCCCCTTCCCTGACGCGGGCCGCCACCGCAGAAGGGAACCGGACATGCCAGACCAGACGCTCCAGACCGCGGCGCGCCGCGACGAGGCGCCGGGGGACCGGACGCCCCGGAACGAGGAGTTGCGCGTCGCGATCCCGCGCCTCGAAACGCTCTCCACGGTGGAGGAGGCGCGCGCGGCCATCGACGGGATCGACGCGGCGCTGGCCGCGCTGCTCGAACGGCGCGCCGCCGTCGCCGGCGTCGTGCAGCGCCTCAAACCGGTCGGGGGCTTCGCGGGCCGCTGCCCCGACCGCGAGCGGCAGATCGTCGCGGCGATGGCCGAGCACGCGCCGACGCTGGGGCCCGAGCGGCTGGCCCGCATCATGAACGCCGTCATCGAGGCGGGCCTGGAGGTCTCCGAACTCGACCGCAAGAACGTTCAAGACGGGCCGCGGGCCCGCTGACTAGCGTCCGCGGCCATGACGGTGACGAATTCGGATGCCGGAGCGGATACCGGGACCGCTCGGCGGCGTTCCGCGGCCCTGCGGGACGGGCTGGGCGTGGGCCTGGGAGTGGGGGTGTCCGGGCTGGCCTTCGGGGCGGCCGCGGTCACGGCGGGACTGTCGGTGGCGCAGGCGTGCGCGCTGAGCCTGATGGCCTTCACCGGGGCGTCGCAGTTCGCCCTCGTGGGCGTGGTCGGCAGCGGCGGCGCGCTGGCGACCGGGACGCTGGGCGCGGTGCTGCTGGGCGGCCGCAACGCGCTGTACGGGCTGCGCCTGGCCGACCTGCTGCGGGTGCGGGGCTGGCGCCGCCTGGCCGCCGCCCAGGTCGTCATCGACGAGACCACGGCCGTGGCGACCGCCCAGCCGGACCGGGCCTCGGCCCGTACCGGCTTCTGCGTGACCGCGGTCAGCCTCTACCTGGCCTGGAACCTGACGACGCTGCTGGGGGCGCTCGGCGCCGCCCGGGTGGGCGACCCCACCGCGTTCGGCCTGGACACGCTGGGGCCCGCGGTGTTCCTGGCGCTGCTGTGGCCCCGGCTGACCGCGGGCGGCACGGAACGCCGGGTGGCGGCGGCCGCCGCCGTCATCGCGGTCGGGGCGACGCCGCTGCTGCCGTCCGGCGTGCCCGTGATGCTGGCCGCCGCCGCGGCCCTGCCCGCGCTGCTGCGGCCCGGGCGCGGCGCCCGTACGGACGCGGAGGAGCGGCCGTGAACGTGTGGATCGCCGTGATCGCCACCGGTGTCGGCTGCTACGCGCTCAAGCTGGGCGGGCTGGTCACGCCCCAGCGGGTGCTGGCGGACCCCCGGGTGCGCCGGTTCGCCGACCTGGTCCCGGTCGCGCTGCTCACCGCGCTGATCGCGGTGCAGGCCCTGGCCCAGAACGGGTCGCTGGAGCTGGACGGGCCGCGCCTGGCCGGGCTCGGCGCCGCCGTGGCCGCGCTGCTGCTGCGCGCCCCGTTCCTGGTGGTGCTGGTCGTGGCCGCCGGGGTGACCGCCGTCCTGCGCCTGCTGCTGTAGGGCGCCCGTCGCAGGCGGTCACGCCGGCGGCGCGGCCGGTTGGTCAGGACTCGTCGCTGACGATCTGAAGGGCGCGCTCGAGGTCGTCGGGGTACGGGCTTTCGAACTCCACCCAGTCCCCCCGGGTGGGGTGCTCGAACCCCAGGCGCACCGCGTGCAGCCACTGCCGGTTGACGCCGAGCCGGGCGGCGAGCGTCGGGTCGGCGCCGTAGGCCAGGTCGCCGACGCACGGGTGCCGGATCGCCGACATGTGCACGCGGATCTGGTGGGTGCGGCCCGTCTCCAGGTTGATGTCGAGCAGGGTGGCCGCGCGGAACGCCTCCACCGTGTCGTAGTGGGTGACCGACGGCTTGCCCCCGGCGACCACCGCGAAGCGGCCGTCGCCGGACGGGTGCCGGTCGATGGGCGCGTCGACGGTGCCGCGGAACGGGTCCGGGTGGCCCTGCACCAGGGCGTGGTAGCGCTTGTCGACGCGGCGCTCCTTGAAGGCGCGCTTCAGGCGCGAGTAGGCGACCTCGCTCTTGGCCACGACCATCGCCCCGGTGGTGTTGGCGTCCAGCCGGTGCACGATGCCCTGCCGTTCGGCGGCGCCGCTGGTGGCCACGGTGTGCCCGGCGCCCAGCAGCCCGCCGAGGACGGTCGGGCCGGTCCACCCCGTGGTGGGGTGGGCGGCGACCCCGACGGGCTTGTCGACGACGACGATGTCGGCGTCCTCGTACAGGATGCCCATCCCGGGCACGGGTTCGGCGACCGGGGCGGGGGCCGTGGGCGGGGGCGGCAGGGTCACCTCCAGCCAGGCGCCGGCGCGCAGCCGCTCGGACTTGGCGACCTCGCGGCCGTCCAGCAGCACGTCGCCGGCGGCGATGATGTCGGCGGCCCGGCCGCGCGACAGCCCGAACAGCCGCGCCAGGGCGGCGTCCACGCGCTCGCCCTCCAGGCCGTCGGGAACGGGGAGACTGCGTACGTCGGCCATCAGGACTTCTCCTCCGGAGCCGCGGACCCGCGGGCGCCCGGCCCGGCGGGCGTCCCGTCCTCTTCGGCCTGCCCGCCCTCGGCCGCCGCGGCGGGCGCGTCGCCGCGACCGCCAGAGCCGCCGTCGGGGGCGCTCGCGGCCCCCTCGGACGCGGGAGCCGCGTCGGCGGGCCCGCGGCCCGCAGGCGCCTCCTCACGCGCTCCGGCGGCCCCTTCTCCCTCGTCCGGCTCCTCGTCGCCGAGGCGGGTGCCGTCGAGCTGGAGACCGCGCGCGGCCAGCACGACCGCGAGCACGCCGCCGCACACGATCGCCGAGTCGGCCAGGTTGAACACCGGCCAGTACGGCAGCTCGATCCAGTCGACCACGTGCCCCTTCAGCGGCGCGGGCGCGCGCAGCATCCGGTCGGCCAGGTTGCCCACCGCGCCGCCCAGCAGCAGGCCCAGGCACACCGCCCAGGGCAGGCTGCGCAGGTTGCGGGCGGTGCGCAGGATCGCCACGACCACCCCGCAGGCGATCAGCGTGAAGACGATCGTGTAGCCGGTGCCGATGGAGAACGCGGCCCCGCTGTTGCGCGTCTCGCGCAGCGTCAGCAGCCCGCCCAGCAGCCGGATCGGCTCGCGGTCGGACAGGGTGGCCACCACGATGATCTTGGTGCCCGCGTCCAGGGCCAGCGCGGCCAGCGCGACCGCGACCAGGGTGCCCACACGGCGTGGCCGAGGCGATCCGGACGATGCCTCGGCCCCGCTCGTCGACGACTTGTTCGTATCGCTCAGCGACGTTCCTCGCGTTGTTTGCATCTCACACATAGGGTCGCACGCGGGAACGCCTGGAGGCGCGCCTTGCCGATCGGCCTGCCGCACGACTCGCAGATGCCGTAGGTGCCCGCGTCCATCCGCTGGACGGCCCGCTCGTTCTGGGCGAGCAGGTCACGCGCATTGTAGGTCAGCGCCAGCTCGTGTTCGCGCGCGTACGTCTTGGCCCCCGCGTCGGCCTGGTCGTCGCCCGCCGAGGCGGTGGAGTCGCCGTCGGCGATGTGCGTGGCGGTGGCCGCGATCTCCGCCTCCAGCGCGCTGCACTCCTCGCGCAGCCGCGAGCGGACCTCGGCCAGCTCCTCCTCCGTCCAGCGCTCCTCGTCCTCGCGGACCGGCAGCTCGGCCGCCTTGGCCGCGGCGCCCCGGCCCGGCGCCGCACCGGCCGGGGGCTTGGCGGCGTTCTTGGACTTCGGCACCGCCCCGCGCTCGGCCGCGGCCCTCGGCTGGGCCTTGGTGGCCGTACCCGTCGCGCCGCCCGGGTCCGCGGCGCCCGCCGACGCCTGGGACGGGGCGTCCGCCCGGCGGGCGGCGTCGGCCGTTCGGTCCTTGGGGCTTCTGGCGCCCGCGGGCTTCCTCCCAGGGGCGCGCGCGTCCGTCCCGGAGGAGGACGAGGCCGCGCCGGTGGCGTTCCCCGAGGCCGCGTGTCCGCCGCGGGCGCGCCCACCCGGAGGCTTGTCCCCCTTCGCCGCGCCGGCCATTTCGGCCCCCCTCGCGCTGATGTCCTCCACACGCAGTGCGGGCAGCATAGGTCCCCTTTCGCGGGACGGCAAACAACGTGCGCCGACGCCCCGGAGACGCCAGCGGAGATTACTGACCGCATATGCCCCGTCACGGCCGCGCGGGAACCTCCGGCCGCCCAGATCACAAGAGTGACCTACGCCACATTCTCGTAACGGCAGGTGCGGCCGGTGGCGCGGAGGGAAGAGATTCGGGCCGGGGTGCGTTACGGTCACAGCAAGCGGCCTCATCGGCACGGCCTTGATGGGGACACCTGCCGCCGAATGCAGCCATGAGCGACCCGGGGACGGTGCGAGCCCGGGGGCGTGCCCGGCGGCCAGATCACCCCGGAGCCGCCGGAAGAACCGCCCGCCCGCGCCCTTCGGGACGCACGCGTCCCGCACGGCGACCGGACGGGCCCAGTAGACCCGGCAGCCGAGAGGTGAACGAAGCGGGTCGCGCCCGGGGGGCGCGGCCAAGGAGGGTGGTACCGCGGGGCCCTTGCGGCGCCTCGTCCCTCCGGTCCACGTGCCGTCACATGTGAGCATCCGGAGGTCCGCCCGTGAGTCGTCGGTTCCGCCCGCTGCCCGCGCAGGTCGACCTGCCCGCCCTGGAGCGGGAGATGCTGCGCCGCTGGCGGGAGAACAGGGTCTTCCAACGGTCCCTGGAGCGCACCGCGTCCGGGCCGCGCTGGACGTTCTACGAGGGCCCGCCCACCGCCAACGGCATGCCGGGCGTGCACCACGTGGAGGCCCGCGTCTTCAAGGACGTCTTCCCCCGGTACAAGACGATGAAGGGCTTCCACGTCCCCCGCAGGGCCGGATGGGACTGCCACGGCCTGCCCGTCGAGGTGGCGGTGGAGCGGGAGCTCGGCCTGTCCGGCAAGAAGGACATCGAGGCCTACGGCGTCGCGGAGTTCAACCGGCGGTGCCGCGAGTCCGTGCTGCGCCATGTGGACGCCTTCGAGGAGATGTCCGACCGGCTGGGCTTCTGGGTGGACAACGCCCGGGCCTACCGCACCATGGACCCCGAGTACGTGGAGTCGGTGTGGTGGTCGCTGAAGGTGGTGTTCGACAAGGGGCTGCTGTTCCGCGACTTCCGCATCACCCCCTACTGTCCCCGCTGCGGCACCGGCCTGTCCGACCACGAGCTCGGGCAGCCCGGCGGGTACGAGACCGTCACCAGCCCGTCGGTGTACGTGCGCATGCCCGTCACGTCCGGCCCCCTGGCCGACATGGGCGCGTCCCTGCTCATCTGGACCACCACCCCGTGGACGCTGGTGTCCAACACCGCGGTCGCCGTGCACCCGGACGTCGTCTACGTCGCCGCCCGCCCCGCCGGCTCCAACGAGGTGCTCGTCGTCGCCGAGCCGCTCCTGGAGCAGGTGCTGGGCGAGGGGCCGGACCGGGTCGCCACCTTCCGGGGCGCCGACCTGGAGCACACCTCCTACCGGCGCCCGTTCGACCTGGTCGACATCCCCGACGCCCACTACGTGGTGCTGGGCGACTACGTCACCGTGGAGGACGGCACCGGCCTCGTCCACCAGGCCCCCGCGTTCGGCGCCGACGACATGGCCGTCTGCCGCGCCTACGGCATGCCCGTGGTCAACCCGATCGGCCCGGACGGGCGCTTCCAGCGCGAGGTCCCCCTGGTGGGCGGCAGGTTCTTCAAGAGCGCCGACGAGTTCCTCACCGCCGACCTGGAGGAGCGCGGCCTGCTCTACCGCAGCGGGCAGCTGGAGCACAGCTACCCGCACTGCTGGCGCTGCCACACCCCGCTGCTCTACTACGCGCTGCCCGCGTGGTACATCCGCACCACCAGCATCAAGCAGCGGCTGCTGGAGGAGAACGAGCGGACCAACTGGTTCCCCGAGACCGTCAAGCACGGCCGCTACGGCGAATGGCTGCGCAACAACGTCGACTGGGCGCTGTCCCGCAGCCGCTACTGGGGCACGCCCCTGCCGCTGTGGGTGTGCGAAGCCGACGACGACCACGTCACCTGCGTGGGGTCCCTGGCCGAGCTGGGCGACCTGGCCGGCCGCGACCTGTCCGGTCTGGACCCGCACCGCCCCTACGTGGACGAGGTCACCTTCCCCTGCCCGCGGTGCGGTGCGCCGGCGCGCCGCGTGCCCGACGTCATCGACGCCTGGTACGACTCCGGCTCCATGCCGTTCGCGCAGTGGGGCGCCCCCCACCGCAACAAAGAGCTCTTCGAGTCCTCCTACCCCGCCCAGTACATCTGCGAGGCGCAGGACCAGACGCGCGGCTGGTTCTACTCCCTGATGGCCGTCGGCACGCTGGTGTTCGACCGCTCGTCCTACGAGAACGTGCTGTGCCTGGGGCTCATCCTGGCCGAGGACGGCCGCAAGATGAGCAAGCACCTGGGCAACATGCTGGAGCCCATCCCGCTGATGGAGCGGCACGGCGCCGACGCGCTGCGCTGGTTCATGCTCGCCAGCGGCATGCCGTGGGCCTCGCGCCGGGTCGGCCACAGCGCGCTGGAGGAGATCGTCCGCAAGGTGCTCCTCACCTACTGGAACACCGCGTCGTTCCTGGTGCTGTACGCGGGCGCCGCCGCCTCCCAGGGCGGCCGCCCGTGGACGCCGGAGCGGCTGGCCGAGGCCCCCGCCCCCGCCGACCGGCCCCTGCTGGACCGCTGGGCCCTGGCCGAGCTGCACCGCACCGTCGGCGAGGTGGACACCGCCCTGGAGCGGTTCGACTCGGCCGCGGCGGGACGCCGTCTCGCCGAGTTCGTCGACGACCTGTCCAACTGGTACGTGCGGCGCTCCCGGCGGCGCTTCTGGGAGGGCCCGGACACCCCCGCCGGGGCCGCCGCGTTCGCCACCCTGTACGAGTGCGTGGAGACCCTCACCCGGCTCATGGCGCCGATGGTGCCGTTCGTCACCGACTACGTCTGGGACGTGATCCGCCCCGAAGGCGCCCCCGACTCGGTGCACCTGGCCGACTGGCCCGCCGTCCGCGCGGAGCTGCTCGACCCGGAGCTGACCGCGCGGATGGGCCTGGTCCGGCGGCTGGTGGAGCTGGGCCGGTCCGCGCGAGCCGCCAGCGGCGTGCGCACCCGCCAGCCCCTCGGCCGCGCCCTGGTCGGCGCGCCCGGCTGGCCGGACCTGCCCGAGGAGCTGCGCACCCAGATCGCCGAGGAGCTGAACGTCGCGGCGCTGCAGGACCTGTCGTCGATCGGCGGCGACCTCGTCCACTACCAGGTCAAGCCCAACTTCCGCGAGCTGGGCCGCCGGTTCGCCAAGGACACCCCCAAGGTCGCCGGGGCGGTCGCCGCCGCCGACCCCGCCGCGCTGGTCGCCGCGCTGCGCGCCGACGGCGCCGCCACCGTCGAGGTGCCCGGCATCGGCGCCGTGGCCCTGTCGCCCGCCGAGGTCGTCGTCACCGAGCGGCCGCGCACCGGCTGGGCCGTGGAGAGCGCCGGCGGCGAGACCGTCGCGCTCGACCTGACCGTCACGCCCGAGCTGCGGCGCGCCGGGCAGGTCCGCGAGGTCGTCCGGCTGCTGCAGGACGCCCGCAAGGCCGCGGGCCTGGAGGTCACCGACCGGGTCGCGCTGTGGTGGCGGGCCGCCGGGGACGACCTCGCCGAGGCGCTGCGCGAGCACGGCCCGCAGATCGCCGCCGAGGTGCTGGCCGTCGAGTTCCGCGAGGGGCGCCCGGAGGGGGACCTGCCCGCCCGCCGCGACGACGAGCTGGGCCTGACGTTCTGGCTGCGCCGTGCCGCCGGCTGACGGGTCCGGTCCGCGAAAGGGGTTCTTCGCGACACATCGCGTTTGCGATGATGGCGGGGTGAAGTTGCCCGAACCTCCCTCTTCCTCCGATCCGGCCCCGTCCGGGCCCGCTCCGTCCGCCCCGGCCCCCGCCGACCCAGTGGAGGCCGGCCCCGCGGAGACCGGCCCCGCGGCGGAGCCGGCGCTCATGCGGGCCTCGGACGCCGACCGGGACCGGATCGCCGACCTCCTGCGCGAGGCCCTCGCCGAGGGCCGCATCACCGCCGAGGAGCACGCCGAGCGGATCGACGCGGCGTACCGGGCCAAGACCTACGCCGAACTGGCGCCCCTGGTGGCGGACATCCCCGGGGCCGCCGACAAGGCCCCCGTCCCGCCGGACGCCGCGCGGCCCCGCGTCAGCCTGCGCAAGGAGACCGCCGCGCCGCAGCTGCCGCCGCCCGAGCGGCACTCCTCGGCCATCGTGGCGATCTTCGCCGGGGCGGAGCGGCGGGGCCGCTGGCTGGTCGAGCCCGCCACCCACGTCCACTGCGTGTTCGGCGGGGCCCAGCTGGACTTCCGGCAGGCCGTGCTGGCGCAGGCCGAGGTGACCGTCAACGTGAGCTGCATCTTCGGCGGCGTGGAGATCACGGTGCCGCCGGGCGTGCGAGTGGTCAACTCCACCGCGGCGGTCTTCGGCGGGGTGGAGTTGCCGGATGACGAACCGCTGGAGCCGGATGCGCCCGTCATCCGCCTCACCGGGTTCACGCTGTTCGGCGGCGTCAGCGTCAAGCGCCGGGAGCTGCACGGACGGCGAGGCAAGCTCGGCGGGCGGCGGGCCCGCCCGGACGGTCCCCGCCACCTGGAGCCCTGACCTCGGGCGCCGCGGGCGTCCCGAGGCGGCGGCACGGCGGCGGGCGGCTACCGGGCGGTCACGCGGAAAACTCGATCACGAGGGGGCCTGGTCGCGGTCGGGCTGGCAGACCAGGCAGGGCGTGCAGCCCCGCGCCGCGGCCTCCGCCCGGGGCAGGGTCTCCAGGTCCTCGGCCTCGTCGCCGATGTCCTCGATCAGCGCGCAGTCGACGCGGTGGTAGCGCTTGGTGCCGCTGAGGATGCGCACCTGCGGGCCGTCGCCGTCGCCCGCCGCGTGCGCGTCCGCACTCCGCTCGCCGCTGGACGGGGCGCCGGTGCGCGCCTCGTCGCGCGCGGGCCGCTCCCCCCGGGATGCCGCGGGGGCGTCGGCCGCGCCGGCCTCGGCGGTGGGCGCCGGAACGTCCGCGGCGGCCCCGCTCTTCGCCGGCGCGCTCTGGGCGGCGTCCTGCGCGGAGGCCGGCCCCGGAACGGGCCACGCCGACGGCGGCGCACCCGCACCGGCCGCGGGCCCGCCGGTCGCGGGCTTGTGCAGGGTCGGCTTGACGGGTGGGGCGGTCTCGGCGGAGGCGGGCGCCGACTGAGCCGGTGAAGACGCGGCCGGTGAAGACGCGGCCGACGACGACGGGGAAGGCGCTGCCGAAGACGACGGGGACGCCGGGGTGGAGCGGCCGGATCCGGCCACGCCCCCGGTCGGCGCGGTCGGCGAGGCCGACGACGAGGAGCGGCCCTGCGCACCGGACCGTGCGGGCACCGACACCGCGGCGCGCGCCGCCAGAGCGGTGTCGGGCATGCAGGCCGTGCAGGGGCTGAACCCCTCCTCCGTGGCCTCGATGTAGGTCAGCTCGTCCTTGTCGCGTCCCGCGAGCTGGCGGCAGGTGTCCAGGTGGTAGCGGCGACGGCCGCGCACCACGTACACCAGGGCGTCGTCGGGGACCTTCACCGGCTGGACGGGAACGTCCAGGGGCTCGCCGGCGGGCGGAGCGCCGGCCTCCTTGCCGGGGGCCGCCGTGCCGGCGGAGGCGGCGGGCGCCGGATCGGTCGCGGACCGGCCGGACGTGGCGCCCTTCTTCTTCTCCTTCTTGTCCTTGCTGTCCTTGCGGCCGGACCTGGCGGACCTGGCCTTGCGCGACGGGGCCGCGGCGGGGGCGGGGACCGCGCCGAACAGCTCCTTGCGCCGCAGGAAGACCCCGATGGCCAGGCACAGGAACGACACCAGGCTGACGGCGATCGACGTGTAGATCACCACCAGCGCGTCCACGCCGAGCACCTGTGCGCTGTCTCCGCTGCCCGCGACGATGCCCGCGACCAGCAGGGCGATCGCCACCACCACGAGGACGCCACTGAGGATGATCAAGGGTCTCTCCCCTTCCAGGGCCGGGCGCTCTCCGGAGCAGGTCGCTCCGGACGGCCTTCACCGACGTACCGGAACACCGCCGGAGCGGCGTGGCCCGCGCGGTATCCGCGGCGGACCGGCCGCGCGACGCGGCGGTCGGGAAGACACTATCGCCAAAGGGCCGGGGCTCAGCGCCTCTCGTGCGGCGGGTTGTCAGCCGCGTGGAAGGCGCCGGTCGCCGAGTGCTGGACCTGCTGGGCGTGCTGGGCCGGCTCGGCGGGCGGCGGGAAGGGGGTGGGTCCGGTGGGGGAGCCGCCGGGGGCGCCGGTGCGGCCGTCGTGGGCGAGGGTGCTCTGCGGGCCGGTGGCGGTCGGGGCGGTCTGCGCGGGGGCGCCGGGCTGGAACGCGCCGGTCTCGGTGCTGCCGGCCTCCAGGTCGCGCAGCTGCCCCTCCAGGTAGACCTTCAGGCGGCTGCGGTACTCGCGTTCGAAGGCGCGCAGGTTGTCGACCTCGCGTTCGAGCTCCTCGCGCTGCTGCACCAGCGAACCCATGACCTGGCGGTGCCGCTCCTGGGCGTCCCGGTCGAGGGCCTCGGCGCGGGAGCGGGCCTCGCTGACGATCTGGTCGGCCTGGCGGCGGGCCTTGCCGAGGATCTCCTCGGCCTCGCGGCGGGCCCGGCCGAGCGTCTCGTCGGCCTCCCGGCGGGCGTCGGCGATCGCCTGGTCGGCGGTCTGCTGCGCCAGCGCCAGCACGCGCGCCGCAGTGTCCATGTTGTCCTCGCCGGAGGGGGCGGGGGGCATGCCGCCGAGACCGCCGCCGAGCGGGGCGGGCTCCGGCTCGGGCTGGGGCTGCGGCTCGGGCCGGGGCGGCTCGGGGATCTGCGGCACGTCCGGCTTGGGCTCGACGATCGGCGCCGCCATGGCCGGGACCTTGCCGCGCAGGCACTCGGCCAGCTTCGCCCGCAGCTCCTCGTTCTCCTGGATGAGGCGGTCCAGCTCGGCCTCGACCTCGTCGAGGAAGGCGTCCACCTCCTCCTCGTCGTATCCCGGCCTCAGCCTGGTGGTACTGAACTGCTTGTTCCGCACGTCGGCGGGTGTCAGTGGCATGTCGTCTCCTTGGCGCGCTTGGAGTCTGTCCGCTAGGACGGTATCCGATCAGAGCCTCTGCACGAAGATGATCATGACCCAGACCACAAGGATGAGGACCGTGAAGCTGAGGTCCAGGGCCACGTTACCCAGCCGTATCGGCGGAATGAACCGCCTCAGCAGTTTCAGTGGCGGATCGGTGACGGTGTAGGTGGTCTCGGCGATCACCAGCACCAGTCCCGTGGGGCGCCATGACCGGGCGAACGACTGCAGCACCTCCAGGATGAGTCTCCCGATGAGGAACAGCAGGAAGATGTACAGCACCGCGCTGAGCACGGATCCTACGATGGTCACGAAGTATCAGTCTCTCGCATGGTCGCCGTTCAGCTCTGGTTGAAGAACCCTCGTTCTGCCATCCGGGCCTTGTCCTCGGCCGTCACCTCCACGTTGGCGGGCGACAGCAGGAACACCTTGTTCGTAACACGCTCGATGCTCCCGTGCAGGCCGAATACCAGACCCGCCGCGAAGTCGACGAGGCGCTTTGCGTCACTGTCGACCATCTCGGTCAGATTCATGATCACTGGTGTGCCCTCACGGAAGTGCTCCCCGATGGTCCTCGCCTCGTTGTAGGTCCTGGGATGCAGCGTAGTGATGCGCGCAAGGTCGGTGGAACCGCTCTCGTACAGCGCCACGGAGCGTCGGTCGCTCGGTGACGCAGCGTGATGATCGCGTTCCCGCTCCGCGGCGTCGTCGGCCCGTGTAAGCTGGCCGCCGGACTCCTCGTCGCGTCCGGAACGGCGGCCGGCGAGGGTGTCGGCGTCGTCGTCGTAGACCTCGTAGTCGTCGTACTCGTCATACTTGCCGTACTTGTCGTCGTAGCGGTCGTCCTCCACAAGGCCGAGGTAGACCGCCATCTTGCGCATCGCGCTGGCCATATGCCCCTCCGTCGTCCTGTGGCCGCGGCATCGGCGCCTCGACGCCGCCTCGGACCGCCCGTCCGTACGCCCCGCCGTTTCGGCAGGTACCCCTGGGGGGACATTACCTGACGATTGCCCGCCTGCCGCCGAGCAACGCCGTACCGACACGCACATGTGTCGCGCCGCACGCGACGGCCTGCTCCAGATCTCCGCTCATCCCGGCCGAGATCACCGCGGCCCCGGGACGCTCCCGCCGCAGGTCGGCGGCTATTTGGGCCAACCGGGCGAATGCGACGGAAGGGTCGCCGCCCAGCGGAGCGACCGCCATCACGCCGTCCAGCTCCAGTCCGTCCGCCGTGTCGATCGCGTCGGCCAGCGCGGGCACCTCGGCGGGGTCGGCGCCGCCGCGGGCCCCGGTGGCGGCGGGGCCGCGCCCGGGGTCCGGCTCGTCCAGCGACACCTGGATCAGGCAGCGCAGCGTCCGCCCCGCGCGGGCGGCGGCGTCCGACAGCGCCCGCACCAGCCGCAGCCGGTCGACCGACTGCACCACGTCGGCGTAGGAGGCCACCGAGCGGGCCTTGTTGGTCTGCAGCTGCCCGACGAAGTGCCAGCGCAGCGGCAGCCCGGCGCACTCCTGCGCCTTGCGGCGGGCCTCCTGGTCGCGGTTCTCCGCGACGTCGGTCACGCCCAGCTCGGCCAGCAGCCGGACGTCGGAGGCGGGGAAGGTCTTGGTCACCGCGACCAGCGTCACCTCTCCGGGGTCGCGGCCGGCCGCCGCGCAGGCGGCCGCGATGCGCTTGCGGACCTCGGCGAGGTTGGCGGCCAGCTCCTCCCGGCGCGCCTCGCCCCCGGCCACCGCGTCACCCATGGGCGGCCTCCGCCGCGTCGTCGGTGAGCCAGACGAATCCGGCGAAGCGGCCGGTGCGCCCCTCGCGGCGGTAGGAGAACAGCTCGGGCGTCTCGATCGTGCAGCGCGGATCGACGCGGATGTCGGCGACGCCGACGGCCTTGAGCTGCCCGGCGATCCCGGCGCGGATGTCCAGGCCCGGCGTGCCCGCCCGGGTCGTCGCGTACGCCTCGGGCACCCGCGCGGCGACCTCCTCGCGCATCTCGGCGGGCACCTCGTAGCAGCCGCCGCACGCCGCCGGGCCGATCGCCGCGGCGATCCGCGCCGGGTCGGCGCCGTGCTCGCGCATCCGCGCCACCAGCGCGGGGACGACGCCCAGGGCCGTTCCGGGGCGGCCGGAGTGCGCGGCGCCCACCACGCGGGCGACCGGGTCGGCCAGCAGGACGGGCGCGCAGTCGGCGACCAGCACCGCCAGCGCCAGCCCGGGTTCGGTCGTCACGACCGCGTCCACGCCCGGCGCCGCCTCGCCGGTGAACGGGCGGGTGACGAACGCCACGTCGGCGCCGTGCACCTGGCGCATCCAGACGGTGCGGTCGGGGTCGACGCCCAGCGCCGCGGCGACGCGGCGGCGGTTGTCGCGGACGGCGGCGGGGTCGTCGCCGACGGCGCCGCCGAGGTTGAGGGTGTCGAACGGGGCGGCGCTGCGGCCGCCGGCGCGGTCGGTGAACGCGGCGCCCACGCCCGCGCCCAGGGGGACGGTCGTGACCACTGCCGCGATCACTTCAGGAAGTCGGGCACGTCGAGGTCGTCGTCCTCGTCGAACACCACGGGGCGGCGGCGCTGCCCCGCCGGACCGGAGGGCTCGCCGTCGCCGCCCGGCCCGCGGCCGGAGGACGAGTCGGGGGCGGGACGCGGCGCGGGCGGGCGGATCGGGGACTCCTCGTCCCGCCCGCCGTCGCGGTCGGCCGAGCCGCCGGCCTGGCCCGACGGGCCGTCGTCGGCGTGTTCGCCGCCGGACGCGGAACGGCCGCCGGACCGTTCTCCCTCGTCGGAGGACGGGCCGCCGGCCTGCGGGCGCTCCTGCTCGGACCGCGGTGGCGCCGCGGGCGGCCCGGCGGGCTGCGCGGACGGCGCCGCGGCGGCCTGCGCCACGGTGGTGTGCGACGGGTCGGAGCGGCCGACCCGGCTGGGGATCGGGTTGCCGCCCGCGGCGCCGGGCGGCGGCGGGACCGGACGCGGCGGCGGAGGCAGCCGGCGGGTGTCCGGCTCGGGCGCGGGCTTGCTCGGCCGGCCCTCGTCGAACCCGGCCGCGATCACCGTGACCCGCACCTCGTCGCCGAGGGCGTCGTCGATGACCGCGCCGAAGATGATGTTGGCGTCGGGCGCGGCGGCGTTGGACACCAGCTGGGCCGCCTCGTTGATCTCGAACAGGCCCAGGTCGGAGCCGCCGGAGATGGACAGCAGCACCCCGTGCGCGCCGTCGATGCTGGCCTCCAGCAGCGGGCTGGAGATCGCCATCTCGGCCGCGGCCACCGAGCGGTCGTCGCCGCGCGCCGAGCCGATGCCCATCAGCGCCGACCCGGCGCCGGACATGACCGACTTGACGTCGGCGAAGTCCAGGTTGATCAGACCCGGCGTGGTGATCAGGTCGGTGATGCCCTGCACACCGGACAGCAGCACCTGGTCGGCGGCCTTGAACGCGTCCAGCACGCTGACCTGCCGGTCGGAGATGGACAGCAGCCGGTCGTTGGGGATGACGATGAGGGTGTCGACCTCGTCGCGCAGCGTCTCGATGCCCGCCTCGGCCTGCATGGCGCGCCGCTTGCCCTCGAAGCTGAACGGCCGGGTGACCACGCCGATGGTCAGCGCGCCCAGGGAGCGGGCGATGTTGGCCACCACGGGGGCGCCGCCGGTGCCGGTGCCGCCGCCCTCGCCGGCCGTGACGAAGACCATGTCGGCGCCCTTGAGCACCTCCTCGATCTCCTCGCGGTGGTCCTCGGCGGCCTTGCGGCCCACGTCGGGGTTGGCGCCCGCGCCGAGCCCCCGGGTGAGCTCGCGGCCCACGTCCAGTTTGACGTCGGCGTCACTCATCAGCAGCGCCTGGGCGTCGGTGTTGATCGCGATGAACTCGACGCCCTTGAGTCCCTCTTCGATCATCCGGTTGACGGCGTTGACACCGCCGCCGCCGATGCCGACGACCTTGATGACCGCGAGGTAGTTCTGCGGTGCTGCCACGACGAGGGGCCTTTCCGCTCGCTCTATCGGACCGGACGACCCGGTTCGGCGAACCGGGCCGCTGCGGTGCTCTGGACCTTGTGATGTCTGTTGTGGTGTCTGTGCGGTTGCCGCCTGCCGCCCTAAGTCGCGGGTGCGGCCTGCGCCGCGGGCCGCGGACGGCGGCGGTGCCGTCCGAGCAAACCCTCACCCTAAACTTGAGGCTTACAGTTATGTCAACCTGCTGACTGATACGGACAGTAGGGCGGCCCAACCGCCAGGGTCAACTAACCCCCGGCCAACCGATCCGGCGTGTCGCGGTGAGTCCCGCTTGCCCCGGTTGGCGAAGCACGCCGGGCCGTCCATGCTCCCAGCGTGCCCCATCGGGCGCCCGGTTTCGCCGCGACACACGCACCGCCGCGGTTTCACCGGGTGGTGACGACCTCGGGCGAACTGACGTCGATGATCCGCGCCGATCGCCCGGCGGCCGTGCGCCGCAGCGCGTCCAGCAGACGCGCCTTCTCCTCGGTGCGCTCGGCCGACCCCCACACGACCAGGGGGCCGCCCGAGAGCCGCAGCGTGACCGACTCGGCGCTCGTCGCCCGCACCTCGGCGACCCGCGGGGCGAGGCGGCCGGGCAGCTCCCCGAGCACGCGCAGCGCCGCCAGCGTAGCCGGATCCGACGGCCCCGGCGAACCGGTGACCAGCTCGGGCAGCCCGGACGGCCGGGTCGCGCCGTCGGCGACGGTCACCCCGTGCCGGTCGAGCCGGTAGAACCGGCCGCCGCGCTCCACCACCGCGACCGGGACGCGTTCGCGCACCACGATCCGCACGGTGGTGGGCCAGCGCCGCTCCACCGTGGCCGACTCGACCTCGCGCAGCCGCTCCAGCCGCGCCCGCGCCTCCTCGGTGCCCAGCCGCACCATCGGCACGCCGAGGCGCACCCCGGCGGCGGCCACGATCCGGTCGCGCGGGGCGAGCTCGGTGCCGGTGACCTCGACGGTGCGCACCACCAGCAGCCGCGAGCCGAGCAGCACCCAGCCCACCGCGCCGAGCACCCCGAACACCAGCAGCGTGACGAACGCCACCTTCCAGCGGCCCGGGTGGCCGCGCCGCGCTCCCGTCTGCCCGCCCACGTTGGTCATGCGGTAAGGATGGCGGCGCCGGTCGGCGATTGCGGGGAGCCCACGCCCGGCGACGACGAAACTCCCCAAAGATCACATTTTGCGGCGTCCGTCCCCGGCACCGCGGGCGGCCCCGGTCAGGACGCGCGGGCGGCGAGCCCCTCCAGGATGCGCGGGCCCAGCTCGGTGACGTTGCCCGCGCCCAGGGTGATCACCACGTCGCCGGGCCGCGCCAGGTCGGTCACGAGGGCGGGGACCTCGTCGAACACCGGCGCGTACACCGTGCGCGTCGCCTCGGGCACGGCGTCGGCCACCAGGGCGCCGGTGACGCCGGGCTCGGGGTCCTCCCGGGCGCCGTACACGTCCAGCACCACCGCCACCTCGGCCAGGCCCAGCGCGGCGCCGAACTCGGCGGCGAAGAAGCGGGTGCGGCTGTACAGGTGCGGCTGGAACACCGCGACGATCCGGCCGCCGCCCTTCTGCTCCACGTAGTCGCGGGTGGCGCTCAGGTCGGCGGTCAGCTCGGTCGGATGGTGGGCGTAGCTGTCGAACACCTCGACGCCGGCCGCCTCGCCCTTGGGCTCCAGGCGGCGCATCGCCCCGCCGAACGAGGCCAGCCCGTCCAGCACCCCGGCCAGGTCGGCGCCCAGCGCCTGCGCCACGGCGACCACGGCGGCGGCGTTGAGCGCGTTGTGCCGGCCGGGCACGTTCAGCGCCACGTCCAGCGCGGCATCGCCGACGCCCTCGACGCGGAACCGGGAGCCCAGGCCGCGCGGGGCGAACCCGGTGACGCGCAGGTCGGCGCCGGGCGCCTCGCCGTAGGTGCGCACCGCCAGGCCGCGTTCGCGGGCCCGCTCGGCCAGCTCCGCCGCCACCGGGTCGTCGGCCCCGGCCACCAGCGTCCCGCCGGGCTCGATCCGGTCGACGAACCGGGCGAAGTTCTCCTTGACCTTCTCGAACCCGCCGTAGTTGTCCAGGTGGTCGGCCTCGACGTTGGTGACCACCGCCACCCGCGGGCTGTAGGCCAGGAACGAGCCGTCGCTCTCGTCGGCCTCGGCGACGAACACGTCCCCCGAGCCCTCGTCGGCGCCCAGCCCCGTGGTGACCAGCTGCCCGCCGATGCAGTAGGACGGGTCGGCGCCGACCCGCTGCAGCGCGACCGTGAGCATCGAGGTGGTGGTGGTCTTGCCGTGGGTGCCCGCCACCGCCACCGCGCGCCGCCCCGCCATCAGCGACGCCAGCGCCGCCGACCGGTGCAGCACCCGCAGCCCGCGCCGGCGGGCCGCCACCAGCTCGGGGTTGGTGTCGCGGATCGCCGTGGACACCACCACGGTGTCGGCGTCGCCCAGGTGCGCGGCGTCGTGGCCGACGAACACCTTGGCCCCCAGCTCGCCGAGCTGCGCCAGCAGCTCGGAGTCCCGGGCGTCGCTGCCGGAGACGGGTATGCCGCGCCGCAACATGATCCGCGCGACGCCGGACATGCCGGCGCCGCCGATCGCGATGAAGTGGACCTTGCCCAGCTCCCCCGCCGGCACGACCTCACCAGGACTGATCAGACTCATCGGGCGGTGCCCGTCCCCTCGTTGCCCGTCACGCCACCTGTCACGCCGCACACCCCGCTGCACACGACGCCGCCCGCCGCCGCGGCGGCCGCCAGCCCGGCGGCGGCCGGTGCGCCCGCGGCCCGCCCCGTCACCGGCGGCCCGCCGAGCGGACGACCTCGTACACCATCTGCGCCAGCGCCTGGTCGGCGTCGCGGCGGCCCAGCCGCCCGGCGGCCTCGGACATGGCCGCGACCCGGCCCGGGTCGGCCAGCACGGGCAGCAGGTTGTGCACGATCCACTCGGGGGACAGCTCGGCGTCGTCGACCAGCAGGCCGCCGCCGCCCGCCACCACCGGCTCGGCGTTCAGCCGCTGCTCGCCGTTGCCGTGCGGCAGCGGCACGTACACCGCGGGCAGCCCCACGGCGGTCAGCTCGGCGCAGGTCATCGCGCCGGCCCGGCACATGGCCATGTCGGCGGCGGCGTAGGCCAGGTCCATCCGGTCGCAGTAGGGGATGGTGACGTACTGCGGGCCGCCGGAGGCGGGTTCGGGCTCCTCGGTGTTCTTGGGCCCGACGATGTGCAGCACCTGGATGCCCGCCTGCCGGAAGGCCGGGGCGGCGGCCACCGCGGCGCGGTTGAGCGAGCGGGCCCCCTGCGACCCGCCGAAGATCAGCAGGGTGGGCAGGTCGGGCAGCAGCCCGAAGTAGGAGCGGGCCTTGTCCCCCATGGCCAGCCGGTCCAGGTTGGCGATGTCGCGGCGCAGCGGGATGCCGACGAACTTGGCGTTCGGCAGCGGCGAGTCGGCGTGCGAGACGGCCACGTGCTCGGTGAACCGGGCGCCCAGCTTGTTGGCCAGGCCCGGCTTGGGGTTGGCCTCGTGCACGATGATCGGGATCTTGCGCTTGCGGGCGGCCAGGTAGCCGGGGGTGGCCACGTACCCGCCGAACCCGACCAGCACGTCGGCCTGCGCCTGGTCCAGGACGCTCGCGGCCGCGTTGATGGCGCCGCGCAGCCGGCCCGGGACGGTCAGCAGCTGCGGCGTCAGGGTGCGGGGCAGCGGCACCGGCGGGATCAGCGCGAGCTGGTAGCCCCGCTGCGGGACCAGCCGGGTCTCCAGGCCCCGCTCGGTACCGAGGCAGGTGATCCCGGTGTTGGGATCGATGCGCCGCAGCGCGTCGGCGAGGGCCAGCGCGGGCTCGATGTGTCCGGCGGTGCCGCCGCCGGCCAGGACAACCCTCATGCTCGCTTACATCTCCTCAGCGTGTTCGTGACGGGGGGACTCACTGACGCCGTGCCAGGCCAAGCCAGCTTAGGGCGCGGGCGACCGGGCCGGGGCCCCGGGCGGCCAGCGCCTGGCGGGCGCCGGGTTCGCGTTTGGCGAAGGCCAGCAGCATGCCGAGCGCGATCAGGGTCGGGATCAGCGCCGACCCCCCGTAGGAGACCAGCGGCAACGGGATCCCGGTGATGGGAAGCACACCGATCACGGCTCCGATGTTGACGATCGCCTGCACCACCACCCAGGCCGTGGCCCCGGCCGCGGCCAGGCGGGTGAAGGGATCGCGGACCCGGCGGGCGATGCGCAGCCCGGCGTAGGCCAGCAGCCCGAACAGGCTCAGCACCACGAGGGTACCCACCAGCCCGAGCTCCTCTCCGATGATCGCGAAGATGAAGTCGGTCTCGGCGTGCGGCAGGAAGTCCCATTTGGCGCGGCCCTCGCCCAGGCCGGTGCCCAGCCAGCCGCCGGAGGCGATCGCCAGCTGCCCCTGGGTGCCCTGGTAGTTGGTGGTGTACTGGTTCTGGGACGGGTCCAGGTAGCCGGTGAGCCGCTGCAGCCGGTACGGCTCGACGATGATCAGGATCGCCACCAGCAGGCACACCAGCCCGGCCATGCCGACGAACAGCCGGCCCGGCGCCCCGACCACCCACAGCAGCGCCAGGAAGATCGTCAGCAGCACGAGGGTGGTGCCGAGGTCGCTGCCGAGCATGACCATCAGCACCAGCAGTCCGGCGCCGGGCAGCAGCGGCACCAGCAGCGGCCGCCACTCGTTGAGCTGGCCGAGCCGCTCCTTGCGGGCCAGCAGGTCGGCGCCCCACAGCACCAGCGCCAGCTTGGCGGGTTCGGACGGCTGCACCAGCACCGGCCCGAGGCCGATCCAGCGGGTCGCGCCGCCCGCCGAGTGGCCGAGGCCGGGCACCAGCACCAGGCCCAGCGCCACGATCGACAGCAGCAGCAGCGGGTAGGCGAACGCGCGGAACGTGCGCACCGGCAGCCGCGAGGCCAGCCACATCAGCGGCAGCCCGATCGCCATCCACATGGCCTGCTTCTGGAACAGCGTGTACGCCGACCCGGTCGCCTGGATCTGCTTGACCAGCGACGCCGACAGCACCATGGTCAGCCCCAGCGCCAGCAGCATGATCGAGCAGCCGAGCACCAGGTAGTAGGAGGTCAGCGGGCGGTCCAGCAGGCCGACGGCGGCGACGACGTGCTCGCGCGGCCCGGCCCGGCGCGGGCGCTCCCGGCGGCCGTCGTCCGCCGGCGCCGACGGCACGGCGGCGTTCATGCTCGCGGCCCCCCTTCTTCGTCGCGCTGCCGGACCCGCGCCTGCCGCGCCTACCGGGACTCGGCGAGTCTCCGCACGGCCGCGGCGAACGCGTCGCCGCGCGCCCCGTAGCTTGCGAACATGTCGAACGACGCGCCCGCGGGGGCCAGCAGCACCGTGTCGCCCGGCCGGGCCAGCCCGGCGGCGGCGGACACGACGCGGTCCATCGCCCCAGTGTCGGTGTCGGGGACGTCCACAACCGGGACTTCGGGCGCGTGTCGCGCAAGTGACCGCGCGATCCGCGCCCGGTCGGCGCCCAGCAGCACCACGCCGCGCAGCCGGTCGGCGCAGGCGCGCACCAGGTCGTCGACGTCGGCGCCCTTGAGCAGGCCGCCGGCGATCCACACCGCCGACCGGCAGGCCGACAGCGACGCGGCGGCGGCGTGCGGGTTGGTGGCCTTGGAGTCGTCGACGTAGTCGACGCCGTCCACGGTCGCCACGTGGGCGATGCGGTGCGGGTCGGGGGCGAACGCGCGCAGCCCGTCCCGCACGGCCTCCGGCGGGACGCCGTAGGCGCGGGCCAGGGCGGCGGCGGCCAGGGCGTTGGCGACGTTGTGCGGGGCGAAGGGCCGCACATCCGCCAGTTCGGCCAGCTCCACGGCCTCGCGCCGCGGGTCGGGCGTGAACGCGCGGTCGACGAGCAGGTCCTCGACCACGCCGAGCTGCCCGGGGGCGGGCGTGCCGAGGGTGAAGCCCTTGGCGTCCGGCCCGCCGAGCCGCGTGGACACCGGGTCGTCGGCGTTGACGACCGCGATCGTTCCGGGTGCGTAGATCTTGCCCTTGTCGGCCGCGTAGGCGTCGAACGAGCCGTGCCAGTCGATGTGGTCGGGCGCCACGTTCAGCACCGCCGCCGCGCGGGGCGCCACCGTGCTGGACCAGTGCAGCTGGTAGCTGGACAGCTCGACGGCGAGCACGTCGTACCTGTCCAGCACCGCCTCGACGATGGGCGCGCCCACGTTGCCGACGGCGACGGCGCGGTGCCCGGCGGCGGTGAGCATGCACGCCAGCATCCGCACCACCGTGGTCTTGCCGTTGGTGCCGGTCAGCGCCAGCCACGGCGCCGCCTCCCGCCCGCCGCGCCCGCCGTGCGCGAGCCGCCACGCCAGTTCGACCTCGCCGATGATCTCGATGCCGGCGGCCGCGGCGGCCGCCAGCAGCGGCACGTCCGGGCGCCAGCCGGGCGAGGTGACCACCAGGTCGGTGCCGGCGGGCAGGGTGTCGCCGTCGCCGAGGCGGACGGTCACGCGCGCGTCGGCGCGCAGCCGCTCGGACCGCTCGCGCAGCGCGTCGTCGTCGCGGGCCTCCACGACGGTGACGCGGGCGCCGCGCTCGGCCAGGACCCGCGCCGCGGCCTGCCCCGACACGCCCAGGCCCGCCACGCACACCGCGCGGCCCCGCCAGTCCCCCGAGCCCCCTGTCGAACCGCTCACCGCTTGGGCATCCATTCCAGGTAGAACAGGCCGAGGCCGATCGCGGTGAACAGCGCCGACATCAGCCAGAACCGGACGACGATGGTGGTCTCGGCCCAGCCGGACAGCTCGAAGTGGTGCTGCAGCGGGGCCATCTTGAACACCCGTTTCTTGGTCAGCTTGAACCAGCTGACCTGGATCATCACCGACAGGGTGATCATCACGATCAGGCCGCACAGGATGGCCAGCAGGAACTGGGTGCGGGTGAGGATGGCCAGGCCCACCAGGACGCCGCCGAGGGCCAGCGACCCGGTGTCGCCCATGAAGATCTTGGCGGGCGGGGCGTTCCACCACAGGAACCCGAACACGCCGCCGAGCACCGCGGCGGCGACCACCGCCAGGTCCAGCGGGTCGCGCACGCTGTAGCAGTTGGGCGCCAGCGCGAAGTCGTAGCAGCTGTTGCGCAGCTGCCAGTTGCCGATGATGACGTAGGCGCCCAGCACCATCGCGGCCGGGCCGGCGGCCAGGCCGTCCAGCCCGTCGGTCAGGTTCACGCCGTTGGACGTCGCGGCGATCAGCAGCAGCGCCCACACCACGAACAGGTAGGGGCCGATGGACGGCCCGAAGTCGCGCAGGAACGACAGGTGCGGGGAGGCGGGGGTGAGGTCGTAGCCGTTGGGGAAGTTCAGCGAGGCGATCGCGAACACCACACCGACGATCACGATGCCGATCATCTTGGCGCCGCTGCGCAGGCCCAGGCTGCGCTGCTTGAACACCTTGATGAAGTCGTCGACGAAGCCGACCAGGCCCAGGCCGGCCATCAGGAACAGCACCAGCACGCCGGAGATCGTCGGGGCGGTCCCGGTGAACAGGTGGGCCGCGCCGTACCCGATCAGCGAGCCGACGATGAACACCGCGCCGCCCATGGTGGGCGTGCCGCGCTTGGTCAGGTGCGCCTCGGGGCCCTCGTCGCGGATCATCTGCCCGTAGCCGAGCCGCCGCACGATCCGGATCCACACCGGGGTGCCGACCATGCCGAACACCAGGGCCACCCCGGCGGCGATGATGATATTGGTCACGCCCGGCCACCCTCCGGACCGGCCGCGCCGCCCGGGAGGGGACGGCCCCCCGCACCCTCCGGGTCACCGGACAGCAGGGCCTCGGCGCCCCGCTCCAGCCCGGCGACGCGAGAGCCCTTCACCAGCACGACGTCCCGCGGCCGCAGCCGCTCGCGGAGCGCGGTCACCGCCGCGCCGACGTCATCCACCTGTACGCACTCTCCCGTCCATGACCCCACTCGCTCGGCCCCCTCGGCCATCGCCGCCGCGTTCGCGCCGACCACGACGAGCCCGGCGAACCCCCGTTCGGCGACGTGCTGTCCGATCTTGGCATGTTCCGCCGCGGAAGATGGCCCAAGCTCGGCCATTTCCCCCAGAACCGCCCATGCCCGGCGGCCCCGCGCCATGTGCGCGGCGGTGTCGATCGCGGCCCGCATCGACTCGGGGTTGGCGTTGTAGGCGTCGTTGACGACGGTCACCCCGTCGGGCCGCTCGGCCACCTCCATCCGCCAGCGGCTGACCGGGGCGGCCTCCGACAGCGCCGCGGCGACCTCGGCGACGCCCATGCCCGCCTCCCGGGCCGCGGCGGCGGCCGCCAGCGCGTTCAGCACGGCGTGGGCGCCGTGCAGGCGCAGCTCCACCGGCGCCGCCCCCTCCGGGGTGACCAGGGTGAACCGCGGGCGCCCGGCGTCGTCCAGGCGCTCGTCGGCGGCCCGCACGTCGGCGCCGGCGGACCGGCCGAACGTCACGACGCGGGCGCGGGTGCGGGCGGCCATGGCGCGCACCAGCGGGTCGTCGGCGTTCAGCACCGCCGCGCCGTCCGCGGGCAGCGCCTCCACCAGCTCGCCCTTCGCCTCGGCGATCTTCTCCCGGCCGCCGAACTCGCCGACGTGCGCGGTGCCGACGTTCAGCACCACCCCGACGCGCGGTCGGGCGATGCCGGTCAGGTAGGCGATGTGCCCGGCGCCGCGGGCGCCCATCTCCAGCACCAGGTGGCGGGTGGACTCCTCGGCGCGCAGCACGGTCAGCGGCAGGCCGATCTCGTTGTTGAACGAGCCCGGCGGCCACACCGTCGGCCCGGCCCGCCCGACGAGCTGGGCGATCAGGTCCTTGGTGGAGGTCTTGCCGGCCGAGCCGGTGACCGCGATGACGGCGGTGCCGGGCAGCCGCGCCAGCACCCCGGCCGCCAGCCGCCCCACCGCGGCCCGCACGTCGTCGACCACGACGGCGGGCCCGCCGACCGGCGGCTCGGCGAGCACCTCGGCGGCCGA
>NZ_BAABDO010000051.1:0-43241 GCF_039539665.1 Actinomadura keratinilytica | reverse complement strand
CCTCCGCCGTCTCCACCGCCTCCGGCTGCTCGGCCGCGGCGGCGGGCTCGGGCAGGCGCCGCACCACCCGCCCGGGGCGCCGGGTGCCGCGGATCTTGCGGCGCCGTCCGGGGCGTCCGGACGACGCCTCGCCGGGGCGGCGCAGGATCAGCCAGTTGGCCGTCCACGCCGCGATCGCCGCCGAGATGCCGATCTCCAGGGCCGCCAGCAGGCCGACCTGCCAGGGCGACGGCCCGACGGTGGCCATCCGGCCGCCGCCGATCGGGCCGCCCGACAGCGCCGCCAGCAGCGCCGCGACCAGGCCCGCCAGCGCCCCGGTCAGGAACCCCCACAGCGGCGCCGCCTCGTAGGACCGGCTCGGCATGGACCGCACCGTGAGCACCCCGCCGACGGCGCCCGCGGCGAACGGGGCGGCCAGCGCCACCAGGGACGCCGCCGGCGCCGGTCCGGGCTCGGGCAGCGCGGCCAGCGGCGGGAAGGCGGGCATGACGTCCAGGAACACCCCGGTCGGCGACACGCTGGTGCCCGCCCCGACGGAGAAGCCCGGGCCGACGGCGTAGGACATCCCCCAGATCACCGCGTTCGGCAGGAACGCCAGCTCGATCATCAGCAGCAGGACCCCGCCGACGATGCCCGGGGAGAGCATGTCGTACAGCCGGGTCGCCTCGTCGGTGTGCACGGCGAGGGACACGCCGGCCAGCACGGCCCCGGCGGCGAGCAGGACGGCGAGCGCGCCGGCGGCGCCGACCACCAGCGAGCGGGGCCGTTCGGGCAGCAGCCGCAGCAGCGCGCCGAGCCCGGAGCGCACCCGGCGGCCCGCGGCGAAGTGGGCGACGGCGGCCCGCGCCGCGCCCAGCCCGCCCGCGACCACGCCGACGACGAAGCAGGCGACCAGGGCCTGCCAGGCGGACGGGCGGATCACCGGCGACCCGGCGGCCAGGGCGAGCAGCCCGGCCAGCAGGGCGTAGGGGACGGCCAGCGCGACCGCGACGTGCGCCACGGCGACGCGCGGGCGGCGCCGCAGGCCGCCGACCCGGATCATCCAGCCGCCGCTGCGGTACAGCAGCGCGGCCGGGACGACGAGCAGGCCGAGCGGCAGCAGCCCGACGCGGCCGTGCTCGACGGCGACCCCGGCGTGGTGGGACACCAGCCAGAGCGTGACCGCCGTCCGGAACACCCCGGGCATGCCGGCGCCCAGCGCCGTGCGCGGTGCGGCGATCCACCCGACGAGCGTGACGGTGGTGAGCACGGCGAGCCCGATGCCGATGCACCACAGCGCCCCGATCAGGCCCGTCACGTACAGCGGGCGCGACATGGCGGCGGCCGGGGCCGGCCTGCCGGATGCCGACGCCGCCCTCGGCTGCTCGGCGGGCGGGGAGGTCACGCTGGTGTCCGGGCTCACATCGCTCACGGCGTCAATGCTGGCACCCGGGGCCCGTGCAGCCGGGGCCTCTCACCCGCCCGGCGTGTCGCCTTGCTGCGGATTGGTGACCGGTGGACGCCCGCCGCCCGGCTCAGGCGCGGTGCTGCTCGTACCGCGCCCAGGTGCGGGGCGGGCGGCGCCGGTGCAGCTCGTCCCACTTCTCGGCGGCGGCCCGGACGGCGGGCGGTTCGGCGAGGGAGTCGGGGTCGGCGGCGCGGGCGTCCCCGACGAGCCGCCGGCAGTCGTCTCGGTGCACGGCGCCCACCCTGCCGGACGCCACCGGCAGAACCGCCGCCGCGGGAACGGGCGCGGAACGGAAAAGACGCCCGGGCCGCCGGGACGGGCGGCTCGGGCGTCTTTTCCGGAAGCTGCGACGCGCCTCGTCGGAGACTCAGCGGTTCTGCATGATCTCGCGCATCAGGCGGGCGGTCTCGCTGGGGGTCTTGCCGACGCGGACGCCGACCTTCTCCAGCGCCTCCTTCTTGGCCTGCGCGGTGCCCGCCGAGCCGGACACGATCGCCCCGGCGTGGCCCATCGTCTTGCCCTCGGGCGCGGTGAACCCGGCGACGTAGCCGACGACCGGCTTGGTGATGTGCTGCTCGATGTAGGCGGCGGCGCGCTCCTCGGCGTCCCCGCCGATCTCACCGATCATCACGATGGCGTCGGTCTCGGGGTCGTCCTGGAACGCCTGCAGCGCGTCGATGTGGGTGGTGCCGATGACCGGGTCGCCGCCGATGCCGACGCAGGTGGAGAAGCCGATGTCGCGCAGCTCGTACATCATCTGGTACGTCAGCGTGCCCGACTTCGACACCAGCCCGATGCGGCCGGGCGAGGTGATGTCGGCCGGGATGATGCCGGCGTTGGACTTGCCGGGGGAGGCGATGCCCGGGCAGTTGGGGCCGATGATGCGGGTCTTGTTGCCCTTGGACCCGGCGTAGGCCCAGAAGTAGGCGGTGTCGTGCACCGGGATGCCCTCGGTGATCACCACGCACAGCGGGATCTCGGCGTCGATCGCCTCGACCACGGCGTCCTTGGTGAACTTCGGCGGGACGAACACCACCGACACGTCGGCGCCGGTCTCGGCCATGGCCTCGCGGACGGTGCCGAACACCGGCAGCGTGGTGCCGTCGAAGTCGACGCTCTGCCCGGCCTTGCGGGCGTTGACGCCGCCGACGACCTTGGCGCCCGCGGCGAGCATGCGGCGGGAGTGCTTCATGCCCTCCGAGCCGGTCATGCCCTGCACGATGATCTTGCTGTTCTCGGTCAACCAGATGGCCATGCTCATGCACCTGCCGCAGCGAGTTCCGCGGCGCGCCGGGCCGCGTCGTCCATGGTCTCCACCTGCTCGACGCCGGGCAGCGCCGCGTCGCGCAGGATCTTGCGGCCGAGTTCGGCGTTGTTGCCGTCGAGCCGGACCACCAGCGGCCGGTCGACGCTCTCGCCCCGCTCGGACAGCAGCTTGTAGGCGGACACGATGCCGTTGGCGACCGCGTCGCACGCGGTGATGCCGCCGAACACGTTGACGAAGACGGCCTTGACGTCGGCGTCCGACAGCACGATCTCCAGGCCGTTGGCCATCACCTCGGCGGACGCGCCGCCGCCGATGTCCAGGAAGTTGGCCGGCTTCTGCCCGCCGAACCGCTCGCCCGCGTAGGCGACGACGTCCAGCGTGGACATGACCAGGCCGGCGCCGTTGCCGATGACGCCGACGGTGCCGTCCAGCTTGACGTAGTTGAGGTCCTTGGCCTTGGCGCGCGCCTCCAGCGGGTCGGTGGCGGCCTTGTCCTCCAGGGCCTCGTGCTCGGCCTGCCGGAACCGGGCGTTGTCGTCGAGGGTGACCTTGCCGTCGAGCGCCTTCACCTGGCCGTCGGTGGTGAGGATCATCGGGTTGACCTCGACCAGGGTGGCGTCCTCGTCGGTGAACACCGCCCACAGCCGCTCGATGAGGGTGGCGGCGCCCTCCTGCGCCTCGGCCGGCAGCCGGCCCGCCTTGGCGATCTCCAGCGCCTTGGCGCGGTCGACGCCGTCCAGCGCCGACACCGGCACCTTGGCCACGGCGTCGGGGTTGGTCGCGGCGACCTCCTCGATCTCCATGCCGCCCTCGGCGGAGCAGATCGACAGGAAGGTGCGGTTGGCCCGGTCGAGCAGGAAGGAGAAGTAGTACTCCTGCGCGATCGCGCTGCCCTCCTCGACCAGGACCTTGTGGACCGTGTGGCCCTTGATGTCCATGCCGAGGATCTGGCCGGCCAGGGCTTCGGCCTCGTCGGCGTTGTCGGCGAGCTTCACACCGCCGGCCTTGCCGCGGCCGCCGGTCTTGACCTGGGCCTTGACGACGACCTTCGAGCTTCCCGCGGCGAACAGCTCCTCCGCGGCGGCCCGGGCTTCCTGGGGAGTATGGGCGACCTTGCCGGTAGGCACCGGTACCCCGTACTCGGCGAAGAGTTCTTTCGCCTGATGTTCGAACAGGTCCACGAGGCGTCCCTTGTAACGGATCGACAGCTGATGACCGCGCGAGTGGGGGGTGTGCAACACGGGGGTCCGTGGGGCCGCCACACCCTGCGGTCCGCTCCGTCGATGCAGCCTAGCCCCTTACCAGGAGTGACCGGACGCCAGGGGTGAAGGCTCGGCGCGGGATCCCCGCCCGCGTGTGACGTGAGAGAACGATGTCCGGTCTCACCGGCCCCCGGAGTGTGACCGGCATCGCCGACGCTACCGAAACGGCACCTGAGAATGATGTCGTCTTTGACCTGCAGGAGGAGGAAGCACGGCACGCCCTTTGATGTACTTGTCTGCGCCTTGCGCAATGCGGGGTGAAGAGGGGGAGAACGGGCGGTGGCCGAGGACCGGGTGGGGGCCGCGCGCGACGGCGGTCCGCGCAGGGTGCGACGCGCTGTGGCGCTGCTTCTCGTCGCCGGTCTGGCGGCCACGTGCGGCGCGCGGATGCCCAGCGGCGGCGGACCCGGGTGGGACAGCCCGGGGCTGGTGGGCGGCGGCGGTTGGCCGTTCGCCGGGGTGCCGCTGGACGCCGACGAGAAGGAGGGCGCCGCGTACCTGCCGGGCAGCTCGGTGGTGCGGCTGGGCGACGGGCGGGTGCGGTTGGTGCCGTTCGGCGCCGAGAAGGCGATCACGGTTCCGGCGGACGATCCGCGGGTGCGCCAGGCGGTGCGGTCCGACAGCCACTGGCTGGCGCGCGGCACGGTTCCGGGGCGGACCCCGGCCGACCGGGAGATGGCCGAACGGGCGCTGCTCGACCTGCGCCTGCTGACCCGTCCCAACGGGGCGTCGCTGGCGTCGTGGTACGGGGCGTGGCGGTACGCCTGGCCCCGGGACGCGGCGTTCGCGGCGGCGGCGTTCGCCGTCACCGGGCACATGCCGGAGGCGCGGCGGGTGCTGCGGTTCCTGGAGCGGGTGCAGACGGACGAGGGCCGGTGGGCGGCCCGCTACCACCCCGACGGCAGCGCGGTGATCGACGGCCGCGCCCCGCAGCTCGACGCGCTGGGCTGGGTGGTGTGGGCGAGCTGGCTCGTCCACACCCACGACCCGGCCGGGGCCGGGCGGCTGCCGGAGCTGTGGCCGATGGTGGTGCGCGCCGCCGACCAGCTGGCCTCCTCGCTGGACTCCACGGGGCTTCCGCCGCCGTCGTCGGACTACTTCGAGCGTTCGCCCGACACCGAGCAGGACCCGGACCGCCCCACCCTGGGCGTCGTGGGGCCGGTGCTGGCGGGCCTGCGCGCGGCGGCCGACCTGGCGCGCGATCGCGGCGACCCGGCGCGGGCGTCGCACTGGCGGAACGCCTCGCTGCGGCTGTCGAACGCGGTGGCGCGGCATTTCGCCCCCTACGGCTATCCGCGTTCCCCGATACGGGGCGGCCGCATGGACACCTCTGTGACATTCGTCGCTCCCCCGTTCGCCCCGCAGGACCCGGGGGTGAGCGCGGCGGTGCTGAACGCGGCCCGGCGGCTCACGCTGTCCAACGGCGGAGTGCTGCCGGGCGAGAAGTGGGCGGGCAACCGGACCGTGGCGTGGACCCCGGAGATGGCGATGTTCGCGTTGGCCGCCGCGTCGTCGGGCCGCGCCCAGGAGGCGCGGGCCCGCCTGGACTGGCTGGCCCGGCACCGCACGTCGCTGGGCGCCCTGCCGGAGAAGGTGGACGCCAAGGGCCGCCCCGCCGGTGTGGCGCCCCTGGGCTGGACGGCCTCCCTGGTGCTGCTGACCCTCACGGCCCTGGAGCGCCCCCTGCCCGTGCCGCCCGCCACCTGACGGAACGTTCCGCGGCCGTTTAGGGCGAAGCCGCCTTCATCGGGGCCTGGCGGCCGCCGGGGCGGTGCCGTCAGGCGGGGCCGAGCAGGTCCCACAGGTTGCCGGCGATGTCCTTGAAGACCGCGACACGGCCGTAGGGCTCGGTGCGGGGAGGCCTGACGAACTCGACGCCGGCGGCCGTCATGCGCGCGTAGGCGGCGTCGAAGTCGTCCACCCGGAGGAAGAAGCCGACGCGGCCGCCGGTCTGGTTTCCGACGGCGGCGGCCTGGCGGTCGCCGTCGGCACGGGCGAGCAGGACGGCGGTCGCGGCACCGGGCGGCCGCACGACCACCCACCGTTTGGGACGGCCGTCGCCGGTCAGCGACGGCGCGTCCTCGACCAGCTCGAATCCCAGAGCGCGGGTGAAGAACCCGATGGCCCGGTCGTAGTCGTCCACCACGATCGTGACGAGGTCGATGCGCACTCCATGAGCGTAGGGGCCGGGCGGCGGACGCCCCGCTCAGCCCGGCCGAGCGGGCGCCGCCGGCCGAGCGGCCGGAGCCCCTCGCCGCACCCGGCCGCCGAACGGCATTCTTGTAGCCATGACCAAGCCGCTGAACGGAGACTTCTCCACACCGATCGACGACCGCTATTTCGAGGACTACGTGCCGGGCTCGGTGTACGAGTACGGCACCGTGACGGTGAGCGAGGCGGAGATTCTGGAGTTCGCCGAACGCTTCGACCCGCAGCCGATCCACGTGGACCCCGAGTACGCGGCCGGCGGGCCGTTCGGCGGCCTGATCGCCAGCGGCTGGCACAGCGGCGGGATCTTCATGCGGATGTTCGCCGACCACTACCTGTCCCGGGTGGCGAGCCTCGCCTCCCCCGGTCTGGACGAGCTCCGCTGGCCCTCGCCGCTGCGTCCCGGCGACACGGTGCGGCTGCGCGCCACCGTCCTGGAGGCCCGGCCGTCGCGGTCCAAGCCCGACCGCGGGATCGTCCGCACCCGGGGCGAGCTGCTCACCGAGGACGACCGCACCGTGCTCGACCTGGTCGCCGTCAACCTGCTGCTGCGCCGCCCCGCCACGGCCTGATCCCGGCCGCGTGCACGTGATCGCCACGCGCTCGGGCCCTGCCGCCGCGGACCGGCGCGCCGGGGGCTAGAGCTTCTCGACGGGGGCGTAGCGCAGGACGAGGCGCTTGACCCCGTACTGGCCGCCGAAGTCGATGCTGGCCGCGGCCCGCTCGCCCGCGCCGTCCACCGAGACGACCGTGCCGAGCCCGAACGAGTCGTGGGTGACCTTGTCGCCCGGGGACAGCGACGGGACGGCGCGGTTGCCCGCCGACCGCGCGCCGGAACGGGCCGCCGCCGACGCCGGCGACGAAGACGCGGGGGACGACGCCGTGCGCTCCCACCGCACCAGGTTCGCCGGCACCTCGGACAGGAACCGCGACGCCGGGTTGACCTGCGGTGCGCCCCATGAGCTGCGCATCGCCGCCCGCGTCAGGTACAGGCGCCGGCGGGCGCGCGTGATGCCGACGTAGGCGAGGCGGCGCTCCTCCTCGAGCTCCTTGGGGTTGCTCATGGCGCGCAGGTGCGGGAAGACTCCGTCCTCCATGCCGGTGAGGAACACCACCGGGAACTCCAGGCCCTTGGCGGTGTGCAGGGTCATCAGGGTGACGACGCCCTGGTCGCCCTCCTCGGGCCGCTCGGCGGGCGGCAGCGGGGCGCTCTTGGCGCCGCCGGGGATGGAGTCGGCGTCGGCGACGAGCGCCACCTGCTCCAGGAAGTCGACCAGGCGCCCCTCGGCGGACTCGCCGTCCAGCCGGTCCTCGAACTCGCGGGCGACGGCCTCCAGCTCGTGCAGGTTCTCCACGCGGGTCTCGTCCTGGGGGTCCTTGGACGCCTGCAGCTCGGCCAGGTAGCCGCTCTTGCGCAGCACCGACTCGATCATCTCGGCCGGGGTGCGGTCGGGCAGCTCGCCGCGCAGCTCCTCCAGCAGCGCCACGAACTCGCGGACGGCGTTGGCCGAGCGGGTGGCCATGCCCGGCACGTCCTCGGGGCGGCGCAGCGCCTGCCAGAACGAGATGCGCTCGCGGGAGGCGTACGCCTCGACGCAGGCCTCGGCGCGGTCGCCGATGCCGCGCTTGGGCACGTTCAGGATGCGCCGCAGCGAGACGGTGTCCTCGGGGTTGACCAGGACGCGCAGGTAGGCCAGCAGGTCGCGGACCTCCTTGCGCTCGTAGAAGCGGACGCCGCCGACGACCTTGTAGGGCAGGCCGACGCGGATGAACACCTCTTCGAACACGCGCGACTGGGCGTTGGTGCGGTAGAACACCGCCACGTCGCCGGGGCGGGCGTCGCCCGCGTCGGTGAGCCGGTCGACCTCCTGCGCGACGAACGCGGCCTCGTCGTGCTCGTTGTCGGCCACGTAGCCGACGATCGGGTCGCCCTCGCCCTGGTCGGACCACAGCTTCTTGGGCTTGCGGTCGGCGTTGCGCTCGATCACCGCGTTGGCCGCCGACAGGATGGTCTGGGTGGAGCGGTAGTTCTGCTCCAGCAGGATCGTGGTGGCGTTCGGGTAGTCGCGCTCGAACTCCAGGATGTTGCGGATGGTGGCGCCGCGGAAGGCGTAGATCGACTGGTCGGCGTCGCCCACCACGCACAGCTCGGCCGGGCCGAGCCCGTCGTGCCCGCCGTCGGCGGACGCCCCCTCGGGGGCGGCGATGGGGGCGGTCAGCTCGCGCACCAGCTCGTACTGGGCGTGGTTGGTGTCCTGGTACTCGTCGACCAGCACATGCCGGAACCGGCGGCGGTAGTGCTCGGCGACCTCCGGGAACGCCTGCAGCAGGTTGACCGTCAGCATGATCAGGTCGTCGAAGTCCATGGCGCCGGCCTGCTGCAGCCGCGCCTGGTACATCTCGTAGGCCTCGGCCAGCGTCTGCTCCATGTGCGTGCCGGCCCGGGCCTTGAACGTCTCGTAGTCGATCAGCTCGTTCTTCAGGTTGGACACCTGGGCGCTGAACGAGCGGGGCGGGTAGCGCTTGGGGTCCAGGTCGAGCTCGCGGCAGACCAGGGCCATCAGCCGCTGCGCGTCGGCCTGGTCGTAGATCGAGAAGCCGGAGGGGAAGCCGAGCCGCTTGGCCTCGCGGCGCAGGATCCGCACGCACGCCGAGTGGAAGGTCATCACCCACATCGCGTTGGCCCGCGGCCCCACCAGCGCCGACACGCGTTCGCGCATCTCCGCGGCGGCCTTGTTGGTGAACGTGATCGCCAGGATCTGCCCGGGATGCACGTCCCGCTCGGCCAGCAGGTGGGCGACGCGGTGGGTGAGCACGCGCGTCTTGCCCGACCCGGCGCCCGCGACGATCAGCAGCGGGCTCCCGGAGTGCACGACCGCGGCGCGCTGCTGCGGGTTCAGGCCGTCAAGCAGGGGATTGGCATGCGTGTTCGACATCATGTGCGAGTGTACGGCGCCCGCCCGACGTTCTCGTCTTTTCGCCGGGTCCGGCGGCGGCCGGGCGGACCGCGCCCGCCCCGGCGGCCGGGCCGTGCGGCCGGGCCGTGCGGTCAGGGCCGTGCGGTCAGGTCTTGCGGTGCCCGCGGGCGGCCTCGGCCGCCCGGACGACCGCGCGCAGGTCCGCCCCGGCGGCGGCCATCGACGCGGCGGCGACGGCGCCCTCCACCAGCGGCGCGTCGACGAGGACGACGCCGGTCCCGGCGGCCGCGGCGAACACCTTGGCCGTCAGCACCGAGCTGCCGAGGTCGGCCAGCACCACCACGCCGTCGCCGCCGTCGGCCGTGCGCACCGCCCGTTCGAGCCGCTCCATGCTGGTGCCCAGGCCGCCGTGGTCGTCCCCGCCGGCGGGCTCCACGACGGCCTTGCCGACGCCCATCGCCCGCGCCACCTCGGCGACGCCCTCGGCCAGCTTCCGGCTGTGCGCGATCACCACGATGCCCACCATCCCGGCCCCCTCAGGCGTCCTCGGACGCCAGGTCGGCGAGCGCCCGGATGAGGAGGGCGGTGGACACGGCGCCCGGGTCCAGGTGCCCGATGCTGCGCTTGCCCAGATAGCTGGCCCGGCCCTTGCGGGCCTGCATCGGCACGGTGGCCTGCGCGCCGCGTTCGGCCGCGTCCGCCGCGGCCCGCGTGCACTCCGCCAGGTCGCCCCCGGCGGCCAGGGCCCGCTCGTAGGCGGCGACGGCGGGGGCCAGCGCGTCCACCATCGTCTTCTCGCCCTCCTCGGCCTCGCCCAGCTCCTGGACGGTCTCCAGCGCGCCCCGCAGCGCGGCGCCCAGCCGGACCGCGTCCACCTCCACCGCGTCGCCCAGCTCCTTGCCCGCCCGGCGCACCGCCATCCCGTACAGCGGGCCGGACACCCCGCCGGTCGTGGACACGATCGTCCGGCCCGCCACGACCAGCGCGCGGCCGGGCGTGGCGTGCTCCGGCAGCGCCTCCACCGCCGCGGCGAACCCGCGGTCGAGGTTGTGGCCGTGGTCGCCGTCGCCGATCGCCGCGTCCAGCCGGGACAGCCGCTCGGCCTCCGCCGCGATCAGCTCGGCCGACCGGCGCACCCAGTCCAGGATGTTCACCGGCCCCACCTCAGGGCGGGGGTCTCGACGGGCGCGTCCCACAGCCGGGTCAGCTCGGGGGTGAGGCGGCACACCGTGATCATGCAGCCGGCCATCTCCAGGCTGGTGACGAACGGGCCGACCAGGCACCGCGCCACGGTGGCGCCGTGCCGCCGCAGCCACTCGGCCGCCTCCCCGCAGGCGATGTACTGCTCCATCAGCGGGGTGCCGCCCATGCCGTTGACCAGCAGCAGCACCTCGGCGCCGCGCAGCGGCACGTCCGCGTCGATCGCGGTGAGCGCGGCGTCCACGATCCCGGCGGCCGGCATCCTGGCGGTGCGCTCGCGGCCGGGCTCGCCGTGCACGCCGATGCCCAGCTCGATCTCGTCCTCGCCGAGCCGGAACGTGGGCTCCCCGACGACGGGCACCGTGCACGACGACAGCGCCACCCCGAACGAGCGGGTGCGCTCGTCGACCTCCCGCGCCACGTCCGCGACCCGCGCCAGGCGGGCGCCCTCCTCGGCCAGCGCCCCGGCGATCTTCTCGACGAACAGGATGCCGCCGGTGCCGCGCCGCCCGGCGGTGCGCCTGCCGTCGGTCACGGCGACGTCGTCGTCCACCCGCACCGCGGCGACCTCGACGCCCTCCTCCTCGGCCAGCTCGGCGGCCACCCGGAAGTTGAGCACGTCGCCGGTGTAGTTGGCGACGACGTGCAGCACGCCCGCGCCGCCGTCCGCGGCGAGGGTGGCGGCGAGGATCTGGTCGGGCACCGGCGAGGTGAACACCTCCCCCGGCGCCGCCGCGTCGAGCATGCCGCGCCCGACGAACCCGATGTGCATCGGCTCGTGGCCGGAACCGCCGCCCGACACCAGCGCGACCTTCCCGGGGCGCGGCGCGTCGGCCCGCACGACCGTCCTGCCCTCCGGGTCCACCCGGAGCGACGGGTGCGCGGCGGCCAGGCCGCGCAGCGCGTCGGCGACCACGTCCGCCGGGGCGTTGATGAGTTTGCGCATGTGCGGTTCCTTACCCCTGCGGGCCGGCGCCTCCCAGGTCCGGCCGGCGACCATGGCGGCAGGCAGGCGACCTCCGGTTAGGGTGATCTTGTGGCGAATGTGCTGGACGACAGTGCGGTACGGCGCGTCCTGGCGGTGATGGCGCATCCGGACGACGTCGACTTCGGTGCGGCCGGGACGGTCGCCGGCTGGACCGCCCGCGGCATCGCGGTGACGTACCTGATCGTCACCGACGGCGACGCCGGGGGGTTCGACGACGGCATGACCCGCGCGCAGATGGGGGCGCTGCGCCGCGACGAGCAGCGCGCCGCGGCGGCCTGCGTCGGCGTCGACGACGTGCGGTTCCTCGGCTACCCCGACGGGATGCTGGAGCCGACGCTCGGGCTGCGCCGCGACATCGCGCGGGTGATCCGCCAGGTGCGGCCCGACCGCGTCGTCATGCCCAGCCCGGAACGCAACTACGAGCGGATCCACCCCAGCCACCCCGACCACCGCGCGGTGGGCGCCGCCGCCCTCGACGCGGTGTACCCCGACGCGCGCAACCCCTACGCCTTCCCCGAGCTGCTGGCCGACGAGGGCCTGGAGGCGTGGACGGTGCGGGAGGTGTGGCTGACCGGCGGCCCCGCCGTCAACCACTACGTGGACGTCACCGACGACTTCGACCGTAAGCTGGCGGCGTTGAAGTCCCACGCCTCCCAGACCGCGCACCTAGGCGACGGCCTCGCCGAGGAGCTGCGCGGCTGGCTGGGCGCCAACGCGGCCGCCGCGGGCCTTCCGGACGGCCGCCTGGCCGAGTCCTTCCAGGTGGTGGACACCTCCTGACCCCACCGCCTGACCGACCTCCCGACCCGCCCGACCCCCGAGGAGTTCCGTGGCCGCCATCCTGTTCGACTGCGACACCGGCATCGACGACGCGATCACCCTGCTCTACCTGGCGTCCCTCGTGCGCGAGGGGAAGGCGGAGCTGGTGGGCGTGGGCACCGTGCACGGCAACGTCGACCCGGAGTCCGGCGCCCTGAACTCGCTGCGGGTGCTGGAGCTGGCGGGCCTGCACGGGGTGCCGGTGGCGGTGGGCGCGGCCCGTCCCATGGCGCAGGACGTGCACTACGCGCTGGACTGGCACGGCACCGACGGGCTGGGCGACACCGGGCTGCCCGACCCGGCGGGGCGGCCGGTGGACGAGGCGGCGGCGGCGCAGATCGTGCGGCTGGCCCGGTCGCGGCCCGGCGAGCTGACGCTGCTGGCCACCGGCCCGCTGACCAACCTGGGCGCGGCCCTGCTGCTCGACCCGCAGCTGCCGGCGCTGGTGCGCGAGGTGGTCATCATGGGCGGCGCGTTCGACCACCCGGGCAACGTCACCACGCACGCCGAGGCCAACATCTGGCACGACCCCGAGGCCGCCGATCTGGTGTTCGCCGCGGACTGGCCGATGGTGCTGGTCCCGCTGGACGCCACGCACCCCACCGCGGTCGGCGACGCCTGGCTGGACCGGTTGTCGGCGCACGACTCGGAGGCGGCCCGGTTCGCCGCCAAGATCCTCGATTTCTATGTGGCGGCCTACACGCCGACGCTCAAGCGGCGGGGCGCGGTCATCCACGACGCGCTGGCCGCCATGCTGGCGGTCGACCCGGAACTCGGCGAGTACGCCGAGCGGCCGGTGCGGGTGGAGCTGCGCGGCGAGCTGACCCGGGGCACGACCGTGTGGGACGCCCGGTCGCTGCCCGCCGACGACGACCGGCGCCCGGTCCGGGTGGCCGTCGGCAGCGATGTGACGGCCTTCCAGGAACGCCTGCTCGCGTCCATCCTGTCCTTGTGACGGGAGGGCGCATGCAGTACGAGGTCGAGGCCACCGCCACGTCCACCGCGGCCGCCGAGGCGATCTTCAAGCACCTCAGCGTGGCGGAGGCGTGGAACGAGTGGGGCCGGTTCCCGGCCGCGACACGGGTCCGCGAGGGCGACGAGGTGCCCAACGGCGTGGGCGCCGTCAGGAAGATCGGATTCGCGCGGGAGAAGGTCGTGGTCTACGACCCGCCCCGGCACTACGCCTACGTCATGGCGTCGTGGATGCCGCTGCGGGGCTACCGGGCCGATGTGACGCTGGAGCCCAGCGGCCCGTACACGCTCGTCCGCTGGCGCGCGGTGTTCGAGCCGCGCAACCGGATCACGGGGGCGATCGCGCGCACCGTCATGCGGTGGATGATGGCCTCGTTCGCCCGGCGCCTGGCCTGGCACGCCGGGCACTGCGAGCCGGGCTGCCCGGCCCGCCTGCCCAGCGCGCACTGACCGGTCCCGGCCACGACGGCCGCCCATTCCGCGATAGGGAATATCCGGATACGGGCCGGGGTTGACGGCTGCCATGACGATCGGTGTTGTGCTGCACTCCCCCGCGTCCGGGAACCTTGTCGACGATGTGGTGGCGAAGGCGAAGGAGGCCCAAGCGGCCGGTCTGCGGTCGGCCTGGTTCGCCCAGCAGTTCTCCTACGACGCCATCGGCGTCGCGGGGCTGGTCGGCCGGGAGGTGCCCGGCCTGGCGGTCGGGACGTCCGTGGTGCCGATCTTCGCCCGCCATCCCATCCTGATCGCCGGTCAGGCGCAGACCGCGCAGGCCGCCGCGCACGGGTCCTTCCAGCTCGGGCTGGGGCTCGGGGCGCGGTCGTTCGTGGAGCCGGTGTTCGGCGTCCCCTACGACCGGCCGGTGGCCCGGCTGCGCGAGTTCCTGACGGCGCTGCGGTCGCTGCTGGACACCGGCGGCGCCGATTTCCGGGGCGAGACGGTCACCGCGGCCCCGCCGATGCCCACGGGCGTGCCCGGGGCGGAGCCGTCCGTGCCGGTACTGGTCGCGGCCATGGGGCCGCAGGCGCTGCGCGTCACCGGGGAGCTGGCCGACGGGACGCTGCCGTTCCTGGCCGGCCCGCGCGCCCTGGGCGAGCACATCGTCCCGGCGATCACGGCGGCGGCGGAGCGGGCGGGCCGCCCGGCGCCGCGGGTCGTCGCGTTCGTGGCCGGCGTGGTGACCGACGACGTGGACGCGGCCCGCGAGGCCGCCGCCCAGGCCATGTCGCTCTACGACCGGGTCCCGTCCTACCAGCGGGTCATCGCGCTGGAGGGCAAGGCAAAGGCGGCGGACCTGGTCGAGATCGGCGACGAGAAGGCGGTGGCGGCCGCGGTCCGGCGCTACTTCGACGCCGGCGCCACCGAGGTGGTGTTCACCCAGACGAACCTGGTGGGAGAGGACGCCCGGGCCCGCACGTGGCGGCTGCTCGGCGAGCTGGCGGGCTGACCCCGGCTCAGACGAGGCGGCGGGCGGCGGCCCAGCGGGACAGCTCGTGCCGGTTGGACAGCTGGAGCTTGCGCAGCACGCTCGACACGTGGGTCTCGACCGTCTTGACCGAGATGAACAGCTCCTTGGCGATCTCCTTGTAGGCGTAGCCGCGGGCGATCAGCCGGAGCACCTCCCGCTCGCGCTGGGTGAGCCGGTCCAGCTCGGGGTCGACGGCGGGCACGTCGGTGGCGGCGAACGCGTCCAGCACGAAACCGGCCAGCCGGGGGGAGAACACCGCGTCCCCCTCGGCCACCCGGGCGATCGCGTCGGTCAGCTCCGGGCCGGAGATCGTCTTGGTGACGTAGCCGCGGGCGCCGCCCCGCACCACGCCGATCACGTCCTCGGCGGCGTCCGACACCGACAGCGCCAGGAACCGGGACGGCACCGACCCGTGCAGCCGCCGCAGCACCTCGATGCCGCCGCCCCCGGGCAGGTGCACGTCCAGCAGCACCACGTCCGGTCTGGTCGCGCGGATGACCGAGACCGCCTCGTCGACGTCCCCGGCCTCCCCCACGACCTCCACGGCGTCGCCCAGCTCGGCCTTCACACCGGTGCGGAACATCTGGTGGTCGTCGACCAGGACTACCCGCGTCATGACTTCTTGATCTCCAGTCGTACCTCGGTGCCCTCGCCCGGCGCCGTGCGGACGGTGGCGCGTCCCCCGTTGCGCTCCATACGTCCGATGATGGACTGCCGCACGCCCATCCGGTCCTCGGGGATGGCGTCCAGGTCGAACCCCTTGCCGCGGTCGCGGACGAAGATGGCCACCTCGTCGCCCTCGACCTCCCCGTACACCGACACCGACGGCGCCTCGGCGTACTTGGCCGCGTTCACCATCGCCTCCCGGGCGGCCTGCAGCGCGGCGCCGAGCCGTTCGTCCAGTGCCGTGTCGCCCACGCAGACCACCTCGATGGGGACGCCGTGGTCGTCCTCGACCTCCCCGGCCAGTTCGCGGATCGCCGCGGCGAACGTGCGGTCGGGGTCGGAGCGCGGCTGGTAGAGCCAGGCGCGCAGGGTGCGCTCCTGGGAGCGGGCCAGCCGCTGCACCTCGCGCGGGTCGTGCGCGTTGCGCTGGATCAGCGTCAGGGTGTGCAGCACCGAGTCGTGGATGTGCGCGGCGAGCTCGGCGCGTTCCTGGGAGCGGATGCGCTCGTGCCGTTCGGCGTCCAGGTCCTGCCAGAGCCGCACCACCCACGGGGTGGCGATGACCGCGACGCCGGTCAGGATGATCAGGGTGGCGATCAGGACGGCGCGGGCCTCGCCCGGGTCGACGCGCTGGGCGACGAACCCGCCGATGCCGCCGACCACCAGCGCCAGGCCGAACAGGCTGCGCAGCCACCGCTGCCGCAGCGGCACCACCCAGCGCTGCCGCTGGCCGCGGTCGGCCTGCTGCCACAGCACCGCCACGCCGACGCCCCCGGCGATCAGCGGCCACAGCGCCGCCCGGGCCGCCCCGGCGCCCCAGGTCAGCGCGGACAGGCCGATCGCCACCGCCCCGTAGGCCAGCAGCTGCACCCAGTCGCGGCGGGCCGTGCGGGTCGAGTCCTCCGCGGGCGGCACCACCAGCCAGAACACCCAGTAGACGGCGATGCCGAGGCCGCTGGCGACCGTCAGCAGCACGAACGCGGACCGGACGATGACCGGGTCGATCCCCAGGTGCGCGGCCAGGCCCCGGCACACCCCGGCCAGCAGCGCCCCGTCGGGGCGCCGCTCCAGCCGCGGCGGGCCGGACGGTTCGCCCGGCGTCCCACCGCCCGTCGTCGGTTCCGCGTCCTCCACACGTCGATCGTCACACGCCGGGCGGACCGGACGCATCCGGGCGGCACCCTGAGAGCCCCTGAGGCCCCCCTCAGGGTCGATTCGGGGGCGCCCCGGATACCGCGCGGGCGCGGACGCGGCCACGATGGTGACCATGACCGACGAGCGCACCGCGACCGAGCGCCCCACCGCCGCGGCGGACGGCCGTGCCCGGCTGTTCCGCAGTCCGGAGCGCCGCGTCCTGGCCGGCGTGTGCACGGGCCTGGGGCGGCATCTGGGCGTCGATCCGGTGGTGCTGCGCGTGGCGTTCGCGGTGCTCACCCTGACGGGCGGGCAGGGCGTGTGGCTGTACGCGGCGGGCGCGCTGCTCATGCCGGGCTCGCCCGAGGAGGACGCCCCGGCCGAGAAGCTGCTGCACCGCCGGTTCGACGCGGCCGGGGTGCTGTCGATCCTGGGTGCGCTGCTGTGCGTGACGACCGGCTTCCAGCTGGTCGGCGGCTGGGTGTCCACCAACACGATCGCGGTGCTGACGGTCGTCGGGCTGGTGCTGCTGGTCGCGCACGCCCGCGGCGTGGATTTCATGGCGGCCGTGCGGGCCATGCCGGAACGGGTGCAGGGCCACCCGATGGACGCGCCGGCGACGCCGGCCGAGGAGGGGGTCTCGTTGCGGAAGGAGACGCGCAGCGGCACCGCGGGCGGGGGCCTGCCCGCGGGCATGGTCGATCTCGCCGTCGTCGGGGCGCGGCACCGGACGGCGGCGCCGGAGCCCGGCCTGCCCGCGGACGAGGAACCGCCGCGCGAGACGGCGCCCGCCGCGACCGTGAGGAAGATGCCGCCCGCGACCGCCGTGACGCTGCTGGCGGCTCTGGCGGTGGGCGCCGCGATGGTGCCGGTGGTCCGCGCCTACCCGGGCCCGGAGGCCGCGCTGATCGTGGGGTCCGCGGCGCTGGGCGTCGTCGCCGTCGGGCTGGTGCTGGGCGGCTGGTTCAACGTCCGCGGCCTGGCCCCGGTGGGCACGCTGCTGACGTTCGCGCTGCTGACGACGTCGGTCGTGGCCGAGGCGCCGCGCGACCTGCGCTACGGCAGCGTCGAGTGGCGTCCGGCCGACGGCACCCGGATCAGCGACGAGTACAAGGTGGGCGTCGGTTCGGCCAGGCTCGACCTGAGCGGCACGCGGTTCTCCCCCGGGCAGCGGGTGACCGTCAGCGTGCAGGTGACGATGGGCGAGCTGAAGGTGACGGTGCCGCGCGCCGCCCGCGTCGAGCTGGACGCGCGGGTCGCCCTGGGCGACCTGAAGGTGGACGGCCACACGGTCGCCGGGCCGGGCGCCCGGGCGACCGAGGTGCTGGAGCCGGAGGATTCGGGCCGCGCCGCCGCACCGGTGATCGAGCTGCGGGTGCGCGGACGGATCGGACACGTGGAGGTGACCCGTGCCTGACCGGCGTCCCGCACCGGCCGGCCCGCGCCGCCGCTTCGACCCGAGCGGCCCCGTGATCGGCGTGTTCTTCCTGGCGGTCGCCGCGGTGTGCCTGGCGAACGGGCTCGGGGGGCGGCCCGTCGCCGATCTGGGGCTGCTGATCCCGGCGCTGCTGGTGGGGCTCGGCCTGGCCGGCATCGTCCGGGTGCTCACCCGGTCGCGCCGCCCGAAGTGACATAAATCACTCCACTTCCCGGGAAGACGGGAAGCAAAGATCGATGTTGACTTGTGGCCGTGAGGATCTCCCCGAAGAGCGTCCTGCTCGTGGCCCGGCTGCACGTCGACCTGTGCCGCCTCGCCAGCCTGCTCTGTTTCCGCTGACCGGCCTTCCTCCCGTTTCTCCTCCTCCTTCCCGACCCCTGCCGCATCCCTGAGACGCCCGCGGGTACCGCCGTATCGACGCGCACCGATCCGCGCCGACGCGCCGTGACCGCACGACCGCGCGGCGTGCGCTCCGGCGGCGGTCGCGCGCCTTCGCCTCGGGGTGCGGGAAAGCTCCCTTGGAGAAGCCTCCATGAACGTACGCGTCTGGAAATGGCAGTTCTGGCAGCAGATCGTGCTGGCCCTCGTCCTCGGCGCCGCCGTCGGCGCCCTGATCGACGTTTTCGGCGACGGCGGGGCGATCGCCGAGGACTGGCTCGACCCGTTCGGCGGCGTCTACGTCAACCTGCTGAAGGTCGTGGTGGTGCCGCTGGTGTTCGCCGCGATCGTGGTCAGCGTGGGCAGGCTGCGCGGCGTCGGCGGCGTGGCCCGGCTCACCGCCAAGACCCTCGTCTGGTTCGTGGTCACCTCGGCCATCGCCACCGCGATCGGCCTGGCCGTCGGCCTGCTGGTGCGCCCCGGCGAAGGGCTCGGCCGGCTGGCGTCCGAGAGCACCGAGACCGACCCGGTCACCTGGACCCAGGTGCTGCAGAACCTGTTCCCGGCCAACATCGTCAACGCCATGTCCGAGGGCAACGTGCTCGGCGTGGTGACGTTCGCGGTGCTGTTCGGCGCCGCGCTGGTGGCGGTCGGCGAACGCGGCGAGCGGCTGACCGCCCTGGCCGACGACCTGTACGCGGTGATGCAGAAGATCGTGTGGTGGGTGGTGCGGTTCACCCCCGTCGGGTCGTTCTTCCTGATCGCCTCGGTGGTGGCCACCTACGGCCCCGACTCGCTGGCCCCGCTGGCCAAGTTCACCGGCGCCATCTACCTGGCCGTGGCGATCATGCTGCTGGTCGGCTACCCGGTGCTGCTGCGCGCGTTCGGCCGCGTCTCGCCGGTGCGGTTCCTGCGCAACTCCTGGCCCGCGATCCAATTCGCGTTCGTGTCGTCCTCGTCGCTGGCCACGCTGCCGATCACGCAGCGGGTGTCGGTCGAGCGCAACGGGGTGAGCGGCGAGTACGCCAGCTTCGCCCAGCCGCTCGGCGCGACCGTCAAGTTCGACGGCTGCGGCGCGATCTACCCGGCCGTCGCGGCGATCTTCGTCGCCCAGTACACCGGCACGTCGCTGGGCCTGGCCGACTACGCGCTGATCGCGCTGGCCGGAGTGATCGGGCAGCTCGGCACCGGCGGCACGCCCGGTCCGGCGCTGGTCGCGCTGACCCTGACGCTGACGACCGTCGGCCTGCCGCTGCAGGCGGTCGGCTACCTGATCGCCATCGACAAGGTCATCGACATGGCCCGCACGGCGCTGAACGTGACCGGCCAGCTCACCGTGCCCGTCCTGGTGGCCCGCTCCGAGGGGCTGCTGGACGAGGAGGTGTTCAACGCTCCCCCGGCCGACCTGACCGCTCCCCAGGCCGAGCCCGCCGAGGAGGGCTCGCGCGACAAGGTGCCCGCCACCGCCTGACCGTCCGCGGGCGGTGCCGTCCGCACACCCGGCACCGCCCGCCGTCCCGGCCGGGGAGGTCATGCGCCTTTGGGCGTCCGTGCCCGGGACACCGGCGCCGGGGCCCGGTGTCCCGCCGCACGCGCCAGGCCGGTCCCGAGCAGCACCATGCGCAGGGCGCGCTCGGCACCGTCCGCGAGGATCTCCGCGCAGCGCGCCATGGCCTCGGTCTTCGGCATCGGGCCCGGCAGGATGCAGGCGTAGGCGTCGATGCCGCCGTAGACCAGGCGGGCGTCCGGGCCGATCGCCGCGGCCAGGGCCAGGACGGGTCTGGCGTGCCGCTTGGCGCGCCGGGCCACCTCCCCGGGCAGCTTGCCGCGGGAGGTCTGCCGGTCGATCGCGCCCTCGGCGGTGATGACCAGGTCGGCGGCGGCGAGCGGGCCGTCGAGGTCCAGGTGCGCCAGCAGCACCTCGAAGCGGGGCACCAGGCGGCCGCCGACCGCCGCCAGCCCGGCGCCGAGGCCGCCGGACGCCCCCGTTCCGGGCGCGCCGCGAAGGTCGATGCCTATCGGGCCGAGGTCGCGTTCCAGGATGCGCGCCCACCGGCACAGCGCCCGGTCGAGCGCGTCCGCCTGGGCGGGGGTGGCGCCCTTCTGCGGCCCGTACACGCGGGCCACCCCCGCCGGGCCGCACAGCACGTTGAACGGGTTGCAGGCGACGACCAGCTCGACGCGGGCCAGCCGGGGGTCGAGCCCGGACGCGTCGATCCGCTCCAGCCGCGCCAGTGCGGCGCCGCCGCGCGGCAGCTCCCGTCCGGAGCCGTCCAGCAGTCGGGCCCCGAGGGCCTGCAGGGCGCCCGCCCCGCCGTCCGACGTGCCGGAGTCGCCGCAGCCGACCAGGATGCGGGCCGCTCCGGCGTCCAGCGCGTGCGCGATCAGCTCCCCGACCCCGGCGGTGGTGGTGCGGCCGGGGTCGCGCGCGTCCGGCGGCACCAGGCGCAGCCCGGCCGCGGCCGCCATCTCCACCAGGGCGGTGCGCGGCCCCGGCCACCCCAGGATCGCGTAGTGGGCGTCCACCGGGGCGCCTGTTGGCCCGGTGGCCCGGTGCGGCACCAGCCGGCCGCCGCTGGCCGCCGCCAGCATGCGGGCCGTGCCCTCGCCGCCGTCGGGCAGCGGGAGCGCGGTGATCGAGGCGTCCGGCGCCGCGTGGTGGACGCCTCGGGCGATCAGCGCGGCGACCTCCTCGGCCGCCAGCGACTCCTTGAACCCTCCGGTGGCGATGACGATGCGCACCCGAGTCACTCCTCACCGGGGGTTCAGCGGAGGGGCAGGCCGAGCACCGGCCACACCCACAGGGCGAAGGCGAGGACCAGGGCGGCGGTGACGGGTCCCACCACCGCGGCGGTCCGCATCAGGTCGCGGGAGGTGTAGGTGGGGACGCCGCCGACGGTGTGGAACAGCGCCACGGGCTTGGCCGAGGACGGCAGCGTCTGGCAGAACCCGGCGGCGGCCGTCGAGGCGAACGCGGCCGCCGCCGGTGCGATGCCCGCCCCGGAGGACGCGGCGATCACCAGCGGGACCAGCACGCTGGAGCGCGCGGACCGGGACTGCAGCACCAGATGCGCGACGGCGCTCACGGCGACGACGGCGGCCAGGAACAGCCAGGCGGGCGGCCGGGCGGGCCCGGTCACGGCGCCGAAGACCGCCCCGCCGAGCCAGCGGGCGGCGCCGGACGTCGTCACCGCCACGCCCATCGCCGTGGTGGCGGCCAGGAACACCAGCAGGCGCCACGGGACGGCGGCCGGCGCCTCCTTCAGCCGCATCGTGCCGAGCCCCGGTGCGACGGTGGCGACCGCGCCGACCAGCGCCACCACCGCCGGGTGGACGCCGTGCAGCGGTTCGGTGCACCACGCCGCGATCACCACCGCCAGCAGTGCGGCCGAGCGGGCCTGCGGCCCGGTCAGCGGGCCCGTCACCCGCACGCCCGCCGCCTCGCCGACGTCCTCGGCGCGGATGCTCATCGGGCGGCGGCGGTCGTCGCGGCCGGTGGTCAGCAGCAGGATCAGCTCGGCGGCCAGGTGCGAGGACACCAGGGCGAGGGGCGTGCCGAGCAGCAGCCAGCGCGTGAAGCCGATGCGCTCGCCGGTGGTATCGGCGAGGATCCCGACGGTGATCAGGTGCGCGCCCGCGCCGATCAGGGTGGCGACGGCCGACAGCAGGATCACCGTCGGGAACAGCAGGGCCAGTGCGAGCACCATGCGGCGCCGGTCGCCGAGCGTGCGGGCGAGCGCGACGAACACCGGCAGCGCCAGCGCCGCCCGCCCGGACGTGGCGGGTATCGCGAACACGGCGGCGACCAGCGCGGCCGTGGTCAGGTGCACCAGTGCGCGGGCGCTGCGCGCCCCGGCCACGACGACGGCGGCCGCCCGGGTGGCCAGCCCGGTCCGCGCCACCCCGCCGGCGATCACGAACGCGCAGACCAGCAGCAGGACGGTCGGTCCGGCGAGACCGCTGAGGAACACCCCCGGCTCCAGCACCCGGGTGAGCACCAGGGCGAGCCAGGCGGCCAGCGCCACCAGCACGTCGTCGACCCGGCCGAACATCCACAGCAGCGTCGCCACGGCGAAAACCGCCAGCGTGACGTGTCCCTGGGCGCTCAGCGCCGGGCCGGGGCCCAGCGCGAGCCCCGCGCACACCACCGCGGCCGCCGCCGCCAGCAGGGCGTACCGTAGCGTGCCGGCTCTGGCCGGGACGGTGCCGGCCGTCCGCTCCGGGCTCGCCGCGGTCGTGTCCGGCACGTTCGGGCTCCTTCGCCATGCCGCCGGGTGGAGATTTCAGCCGTCACCGGCGTCGTCGGGGCTCGGCGGCGTCGTGGGCCTCATACCGCCGAGTGTTCCGCCCGCGGAACAAACCCGTGCCAAAGCGAGGATGAAAGTTGGGTCATCCGCCGCGGGTCAGCGGGACGCGAGACCGGCGTGCAGGCTGATCGCGTAGGCGGGGCCGGGGTTGGTCAGCTCGTGGGTGCGGGCGGAGCCGCGCACCCGCACCCGGTTGGCGCGCAGCGGACGCTCGGTCACGCCGTCGGCGGAGATCGACACCTCGGCCAGCTCGCCGGCCAGCACGGTGCTCACCTCCACGCCGTCGTGGTCGTGCACGTCGGTGCGGTGGCCGGGCGGCCAGGTCGTCAGCCAGAGCTGGACGCCGTCGTCGCCGCCGTCCAGCGGCACTCGCACCGGGCGGCCGGGTTCGAACCGCACCAGATGCCACCACTCGGCGGGGCGGGCGGCCAGGGCGCCGACGCGGGCGGCGAGCTGCCCGACCGTCGGGGGACGCGGGGTGATCGCGCGGCCGTGCGGGTCGTCCTGCCCGCGCATCGACAGATCGGGAACCATGTCGAGGTTCACGGAAAGAAGGTCCTTCGTCTATTCGGCTGGTCGGGTTCGGCTCGTCGTGCCCGGCGACGGGCGGGCCGGGGTCGGCTGCAGATCAGCGACAACACGAAGGACACAGACACAGCGCGCTGGCCACGCGGCGCAGGGCCACGGGGCTGCCGACGAAGGATCGCGCTGTCATGGCGTCTAGAACACCGTCGCCGCGGGGCATTGTCAAGTCGATCGCCAGAACACGTGCGTTCACGGAACCGTCACGTTCGGGCCCGCGGACGTACCGGAAGACAGGAGACCATGCCGCCCGTTGGACAAACCCCCTGAAATGGAGCGATGGATGGTGCTCGACCGGCGGACTGTGCTGCGCGGAGGTCTGCTCACCGGCGGCGGGGCGGCGCTCGGCCTGCTGCACGGCGGAACGGCGTCCGCGGCCCCGGCCGGGCCGGCGTCGCCGGCCCTGCTGCGGGCCCGCCCGCGGCTCACCCACGGCGTGCAAAGCGGCGACGTGACCGCCCGCGAGGCGGTCGTGTGGGCCCGTTCCGACCGGCCCGCGCGCATGCTCGTGGAGGTCGGCCGCCGTCCCGACCTGCGGGACGCCCGGACCGTCCGCGGCCCGCTGCTCACCCCGAACACCGACCTGACCGGCAAGACGCCGCTGCGCGGCCTGCCCCCCGGCGAGCAGCTGTACTACCGCGTCAGGCTGGCCGACCCGGATCGGCACGCGCTGCTGTCGGAGCCCGTCGCCGGACGGCTCCGCACGGCGCCGCGCACCCGCAGGGACATCTCGTTCGTGTGGTCCGGCGACCTGGCGGGCCAGGGCTGGGGCATCAACCCCGACCTCGGCGGCTACCGCATCTTCAACGCCATGGCCGCGACCGACCCCGACTTCTTCCTGTGCAGCGGCGACTACGTCTACGCCGACGGGCCGCTGGCCGAGACCGTGACGCTGCCGGACGGCCGCACCTGGCGCAACATCGTCACCGCCGAGAAGAGCAAGGTCGCCGAGACCCTGGCCGAGTACCGCGGCCAGTTCCGCTACAACCTGGAGGACGCGGCGCTGCGCGCGTTCAACGCCCGCGTCCCGATGGTCTACCAGTGGGACGACCACGAGGTCACCAACAACTGGTACCCCGGCGAGATCCTCGACCTGCCGCAGTACACCGAAAAGCGCGTGGACGTGCTGGCCGCCCGCGCCCGCCGCGCCGCGGTCGAGTACCTGCCGATCAAGGGCGGCCGGGTCCACCGCAAGCTGTCCTACGGGCCGCTGCTGGACGTGTTCGTCCTCGACATGCGCACCTACCGGGACCGCAACGGCGCCAACGACTCCCCCACCCAGCGCAACGGCATCCTGGGCGCCGAGCAGGTCGCCTGGCTCAAGCGCGAGCTGCGCGCCTCCCGCGCCGTGTGGAAGGTCATCGCCGCCGACATGCCGATCGGCCTGATCGTCCCGGACGGCAGCGCCTTCGAGGCCGTCGCCCAGGGCGACGACGGCGCCCCGCTCGGCCGCGAACGCGAGATCGCCGACCTGCTCTCGTACGCCAAGCGCCACAGGGTCCGCAACATGGTGTGGCTGACGGCGGACGTCCACTACACCGCCGCCCACCACTACGACCCGTCCAAGGCGGCCTTCACCGACTTCGACCCGTTCTGGGAGTTCGTCTCGGGCCCCCTGAACGCGGGCGCCTTCGGCCCGAACACCCTGGAGAACACCTTCGGCCCGCAGTTGAAGTTCCAGAAGGCGCCGCCCCGGGCCAACACCTCCCCCGCCGAGGGCTACCAGTTCTTCGGCCAGGTCGATATCGACGCGGCGTCGGCGGCCATGACCGTCCACCTGCGGGACCTGGACGGCAAGTCGCTGTACTCCGTCACCCTGAACCCCCGCCGCTGACGTTCCGGGGGCAGGCGGACCAGGGCCGCCGGGCGCCCTGGGATGGAGGTCGGCGCCGCCAGGACCCGGCCGCCGCGCCGTCCTCGACGCCTGGCCGCGCCGCCGCGCCGGACCGGACGGGAGGAGGCATGCGGGACCTGCTCGACAAGGCCCGCCGCGACCTGCGCACCGTCCGCGAGAGCCGACCGTCCGGGCCGCCCCCTCTGGGCGGCCCGGACGCGGGGTGCGTCAGGGATCGGCATGACGCTGGTCAGGTATATGCCGGACAAAGGCAGAACAGGCCAGAAGACGGCAAGGATGCTTTCAGGGCGTAATGACGCCTCTCATGGGTGCGCGCGCCGGGGGAACGGTCGCGGCAGTGTTCGGTCGATTCATGCGCAACCGTGGAGGTGTGATGTCGATCTTGCGTGTTGTGCCGGTCGCCGGAGCCGTTCTCGCGTTTTCGGCCGCCGGTATGGCGCCCGCAGCGGCGCAACAGGACGTGTCGGCCCGGGACAAGAAATGGCTTGTGCAGGCCCACCAGGGAAATCTGGCAGAGGTCACGGTGGGCACGATCGCGCGGAAGAAGGGCACGTCGAAGGCCGTCCGCTCACTCGGGGCCATGCTGGTGAACGACCACTCCAGGCTCGACAGGGCGGTCCAGGACGCGGCGCGCAGGCTCGGCGTCTCACTGCCGCCGGAGCCGTCCACCGCGCAGAAGGCCCTGGCGGCCAGGCTGAACGCCATGCACGGCAAGGCGTTCGACCGGGCCTGGCTGAATGCTCTGATCAAAGACCACCGGAATGATCTGGCCGCCGCCCGCGAGGAGGTGCGCCTGGGGACGGCGGCCGACGCCCAGCACCTGGCCACGGTGAGCTCCCCGGTTTTCCGCAAGCACCTGAACATGCTGTTGCGGGCACGTAAGGCCGACCCGCCGGGCCACGTCGCGGCCGGCAGCGGCGGCTTGGCGACGGCGGCTCCGGACGGGCGGCCCCTCGCGCTGGGGTACGGGCTGCTCTCCGCAGGGCTGCTGGTGACGGCGGGCGGTGCGCTGCTGTGGAGGCGTCCCGTGCCGTGGAGGGGTTGACGATCGCAGGCGCGGTGAGCGCCGTACTCGGCGCGGCGCTCACCGTCTGCGGCGCCGTCCTCGTCATGCGCCCGGCCCCGCGGATGACACCGCAGGCGCTGGACGCCGGCACGGTCCCCGCGGCGGTCGGCGGACCGGCGACGGACGCGGCCTCGGCCGGCGCCGGTTCACCGCCGGTCCGGCTGGAGATCCCGGAGCTCCGGGTGCGGGCCCGGGTGCTGCCCGTCGGCGTCCGGCCCGACGGAACCCTCCAGGTGCCGCCGTCCGGACGCGACCTCGGCTGGTGGCGAGGCGGAGCCGCCCCCGGCTCGGCCACCGGAACGGTCGTCATCGCCGGTCACGTTGACACCGCCAGGGAAGGCCCGGGGGCATTGTTCGGACTCAGGGGCGTCCGGATCGGCGGCCGGGTCAATGTGCGAAGCATCGACGGCCGGACGCGCGATTACCGGATCGTGGCCCGGCGCGCATATCCGAAACAGCGGGTTCCCTCTTCGGTATTCGCTCAGGACTCGCCCGCTCGAATGGTTCTCATCACCTGCACCGGCTCATTCGACCGCCGCACGTCCAGCTATTCGCACAATCTCGTCGTCTACGCCCGGCCCGACTGATCTCCTGACCAGGGAATCGCCTGGAAAAGGCCCGTCGCGGCGGCGCCTTGTACGCCGCCTGCGCGGAGAATGGTCACCGCCGTCACCGGCGCGGCTCCGCTGGGGCTCGGCCCGCGCGCACGGCCGCGGGCCGGGTCCGCGAAGGCGTGAAAGATCCGCGGGCGTGCGGACATGTGGTGTGGTGACCGACGCCGTCCCCCAGGAAGGCGAACCCCCATTGGACGAAGACGAGTTCGCCGCCGTCTACGCGGAGAACTACCGAGCACTGTTCGGCTATGCCCTGCGGCGCTGCGAGTCCCCGGACGACGCCGCCGACGTGGTGGCCGAGACCTTCACCGTCGCCTGGCGCCGGGCGGACGACCTGCCGCCCGGCGACGAGGCCCGGCTCTGGCTGTACGGAGTGGCGCGCAGGGTGCTGGCCAACCACCGCCGGGGCGAACAGCGGCACGCGGCCAAGACGGCGATGCTGCGCGACGAACTGGCCGCCGCACCGCCCCTCACCCCGGCGCCCATGGACGGCACCCCCGTCGCGCAGGTGTTCCGCGCCCTCCCCGAACGGGACCGGGAGCTGCTGTCCCTGGTCGCGTGGGAGGGGCTGAGCCACGCGGAGATCGCCAAGGTCCTCGGCTGCTCGCGCAACGCGGTGAGCATCCGGCTGCACCGCGCCCGCAAACGCTTCGCCCGCGCGCTGCGCGCCGCCGGCGTGGACGAGGTACCGGCCGTCCGCAACACACGCTTGGAGATGGAAGGAAACCGAGGGTGACCACGCCGAGGATCAACGAGCTGGTGGCCGGCCTGGCCCGCGCACACGACGACCGGGCCGCTGATCCGGCCTCGCCGGGAGCCCGCGCCCTGCTCGCGGCGATCACTGCGGAGCCGCGGACCGCGGCCCGGCCGCGGCGCCGCCGGTACGGGCGGTACGCGGCCGGGCTGATCGCCGCGACCGCCGTGGCCGCCGGGGCGGTCGTCGCACTGGACATCAGCGGGCCCGGGCCCGTCCGCGGCTACGCCAACGCCGCCGTGGAGATCCGGCGCACCGACGACACCTACAAGGTGCACGTCAAGAACGTCTACGCCGACCAGCGCCAGTTCCGGGAGGCGTTCGCCCGGCTCGGCCTGGACGTGACGCTGTCGATCGTGCCGGTGTCCCCCGGCCGCGAACGAGAGATCATCCGCGTGGGGGGCGCCGCCCGCACCCCTGCCGACGGCGCGCCCGGCGGCGTCCAGATCGCCACCGTGCTGGACTGCCCGCCCGGCCGGGGCACCGCCTGCCCGCTGACCGTGGAGCTCAGCGGCGAGGCGGTCCGCCGGCAGGCGACCGAGATCGTCATCGGCCGGACGGCCCGTCCCGGCGAGGTCTACCACGACCAGAGCCCCGCGGCGGGCGACAACCCGCCGAGCCTGCGGCTGACCGGCCGCACCGTCGCGCAGGCCCTCGCCCGGCTGCGCGCGCGGCACATGTCCGCCGTCTACCTGATCGGGGAGTTCAAGAAGGACGGTTCGGGCGGCTATCACGTCCCGCCGTCCGGCTGGCGGCCGGAGGGCGGCCGGCGCGTCGCGGGCGCGTGGATGCACAGCTCCGACTCGGTCACCCTGCTGGTCGCCCCGCGGCCCGGCGACCCCGGCCCCGATCCCTCCCGCCCCGCCCCCTTCTGACCCGCCGGGGCCGGCCGGGACGGGCGGCCCAGCGCCCGTCCCGGCCGGTGAGGGGATGTGCCAAACGAGAGCAAATTGAGGGGGGCGGGGGTGGTACGAGGGTTACGGGTCGGCTTACGTTCGTTGCGTCGCCTTCTTCCGAGCGGCGGAGGTGGGCCCCGATGCCGTGGCCGGTCCAACATGCTCCTCGTGCTCCTCCCCGAGGGGACGTCTTCCCACCCCAACCGAGACGTCCCCGGGAGAAGGAATGCCACGTGTCCGCGTCGAGGTCGACGGTGCGACGTACGAGGACGACGTCGAACCGCGCCTGTTGCTCGTCCACTACCTGCGTGACCGGTTGGGGAAGGTCGGCACCCCGATCGGCTGCGACACCACCAACTGCGGCGCCTGCACCGTCCTGATGGACGGGTTGAGCGTCAAGAGCTGCTCCGTACTGGCCGTGCAGGCCGACGGCCGCGAGATCACCACGGTCGAGGGGCTGGGGATCGACGGCGTGCTGCACCCCCTGCAGCGGGCCTTCCACGAGGAGCACGCGCTGCAGTGCGGCTTCTGCACCCCCGGCATGATCATGGCGGCGCTCGACCTGCTGCGGGAGAACGCCGACCCGTCCGACGAGGAGATCCGGCAAGGGCTCGAAGGGAACCTGTGCCGCTGCACCGGCTACCAGAACATCGTGCGGGCGGTGCGCCGCGCGGCCGGTGAGATGCGCACCCCGGCGCGGGACCGGGAGGTGGCACCGTGACCGTCCAGGAGATCGGCTCCCCGCGCCGCAGGAGCGAGGACGCGCGGCTGATCACCGGCCGCACCCGCTGGACCGACAACATGCAGCCCATGGGAACGCTGTACGTGGCGTTCCTGCGCAGCCCCATGGCGCACGCGCGGATCAACGCGGTGGACGTGTCGGCGGCCAAGGCCCGTCCCAACGTCGTCGCCGTGCTGACGGGGGCGGACTTCGCCGATGAGCAGGGCTCCCTGCCGTGCGCGTGGCCCGTCACCGAGGACATGAAGCACCCGGCGCACCCGCCGATGGCCGTGGACGAGGTGCGGTACGCCGGGGAGCCGGTGGCGTGCGTGGTGGCACGCGACCGGTACGCGGCGGCCGACGCGTTGGAGGACATCGACGTCGACTACGAGCCGCTGCCCGCCGTCACCGACATGGAGGAGGCGCTCAGGGAGGGCGCCGATCTCGTCCACGAGGACCTGGGCACCAACAAGTGCTACACGTGGGTGTACGAGAACGGCGACCTGGACGCGGCACTGCGCGACGCCCCCGTGGTGATCGAGCGCCGGTACGTCCAGCAGCGGCTCATCCCGACGGCGATGGAGCCCCGGGCCGTGCTGTGCGTGCCCGAGGGCGACGGCTTCACGGTGTACTCGGCCACGCAGATCCCCCACATCCTGCGGTTGATGCTGGCGACGGTCACCGGTATCCCCGAGCACCGGCTGCGGGTCGTCGCCCCCGACGTGGGCGGCGGGTTCGGCTCCAAGCTGCAGGTGTACGGGGAGGAGGTGCTGTGCCTGCTGCTGGCCAGGCGGCTGGGCCGTCCGGTCAAGTGGACCGAGTCGCGCAGCGAGGGCAACATGGCGGTCCACCACGGACGCGACCAGATCCAGCGGCTGACGCTGGCCGCCGAGCGGGACGGGCGCATCCGCGGGCTGAAGGTGGACCTGCTGGCCGACATGGGCGCGTACCTGATGCTGGTGACGCCGGGCGTGCCGCTGCTGGGCGCGTTCATGTTCAACGGCATCTACAAGATGGACGCCTACTCGTTCACCTGCACGGGCGTGTTCACGACGAAGACGCCGACGGACGCCTACCGGGGCGCGGGCCGCCCGGAGGCCACGTTCGCGATCGAGCGGCTGATGGACGAGCTCGCCGCCGAGCTGGGCCTGGACCCGATCGAGGTGCGGCGCCGCAACTGGATCCGGCACGAGGAGTTCCCGTACGAGACGATCTGCGGGCTCACCTACGACTCCGGCGACTACGAGGCGGCCACCGACAAGGCGCTGCGGCTGTTCGAATACGACAAGCTGCGCGCCGAGCAAAGGGACCGGCGCGAGCGGCGCGACCCGGTGCAGCTGGGCATCGGCGTGTCGACGTACACGGAGATGTGCGGGCTGGCGCCGTCGCGGGTGCTGGGGTCGCTGTCGTACGGCGCGGGCGGCTGGGAGCACGCCTCGGTGCGGGTGCTGCCGTCCGGCAAGGTCGAGGTGGTCACCGGGTCGTCGGCGCACGGCCAGGGCCACGAGACGGCGTGGGCGCAGATCGCCGCGGACCGGCTCGGTGTGCCGTTCGAGGACGTCAAGGTGCTGCACGGTGACACGGCGGTGTCACCCAAGGGCATGGACACCTACGGGTCGCGGTCGCTGGCGGTCGGCGGTGTCGCGCTGTACGGCGCCTGCGACAAGGTGATCGAGAAGGCCAGGAAGGTGGCCGCGCACCTGCTGGAGGCCGACGAGAGCGACCTGGAGTTCTCCGGCGGGCGCTTCCGGGTGCGGGGCGTGCCCGACGGCGGCCGCACCCTGCAGGAGATCGCGACGGCCGCGTTCGCCGCGCACGACCTGCCCGAGGGCCTGGAGCCGTCGCTGGACGCCGACCTCACCTTCGACCCGGAGAACTTCTCCTTCCCGCACGGCACGCACCTGTGCGCCGCCGAGGTGGACACCGAGACGGGCATGGTGCGGCTGCGTTCGTACGTGGCCGTGGACGACGTCGGCAAGGTCGTCAACCCGCTGATCGTCGAGGGGCAGGTGCACGGCGGGCTCGCCCAGGGCATCGCGCAGGCCCTGTACGAGGAGGCCGTGTACGACGAGGACGGCAACCTGACCACCACGACGATGGCCGACTACCTGGTGCCGTCGGCGGCCGACCTGCCCGAGTTCGTCACCGACCGCACCGAGACCCCGGCGACGTCCAATCCGCTGGGCGTCAAGGGGGTCGGCGAGGCCGGGACGATCGCGTCCGCCCCGGCGGTGGTCAACGCGATCGTCGACGCGCTGCGCCCGTACGGCGTGCGGGACGTGCCGATGCCGTGCACGCCCGAACGGGTGTGGCGGGCGCTGCGGGGCGAGCGCGAACCCGCGGGGGAGGCGCGTCCGGGCGCGGCCGGAGGGCTGGGCTCGGCGCAGGGAGGTGACGCCCGATGATCCCGGCGACGTTCGACTACGCGCGGCCCGCCACGGTCGAGGAGGCGTGCGCGGCGCTGGCCGAGGCGGGCGAGGACGCCAAGGTGCTGGCGGGCGGGCAGAGCCTGATGCCCCTGCTGCGGCTGCGGCTCGCCTACCCCGACGCGCTGATCGACCTGGACCGGGTGGCCGCGCTGCGGGAGATCCGCGACGAGGACGGCGCGCTGTTCATCGGCGCGATGGCGACCCACCACCAGGTCATGCGGGACCCGCTGGTGCGCGCGCACGCCCCGCTGATCGCCACAGCCACCGCGACGGTGGCGGACCCGGCGGTGCGGCACCGCGGCACGTTCGGCGGGGCGCTGGCGCACGCCGACCCGGCCGGGGACCTGCCCGCCGTGGCGCTGGCGCTGGACGCGTCGTTCCTGGCGGTGTCGGCCGAGCGCGGCGAACGCGAGATCGCGGCGGCGGACTTCTTCGTGGACTGGATGACCTCGGCGCTGGAGCCGGACGAGATCCTGGTCGGCGTCCGGGTGCCGAAGCTGGGCGCGGGCTGGGGCGTGCACTACGAGAAGTTCCACCGCACCGCGCAGGCGTGGGCGATCGTCGGGGTCGCGTGCGCGGTGCGGCGCGAGCGGGGCGCGGTCGAGGCCGCCCGGGTCGCGCTGACCAACATGGGGCCCACGCCGGTGCGCGCCGCGGAGGTGGAGGGCTTCATCGCGGGCCGCACGATCTCGGAGAGCTCTTTCCGGGAGGCCGGGGAGCGGGCCGCCGCGGGCACGTCCCCGCCCGGTGACCTGCACGGTTCCTCCGAGTACCGCGCGCATCTGGCGCGCGTGCTCACCGCCCGCGCCCTGACCGCCGCCGCGGCGGCGTGACGCCTGCGGCCGGGGTCCGCGCCTGTCCCCGGCGAGCCGGGCGCGGACCCGGGGCCGCGAGTTATCCACAGGCACAGGGGGACCTGGCGTCTGCGCGGGGAGCGGTCGTAGGGTCGCAGTCAGGTCCCCTGGACGCGCCCTCGAACGAAAAGGACCGTGATCATGGAGCTCGACCACGAATTCGCCGTCCCCGTACCGGTGGATCGCGCCTGGTCGGTACTGCTCGACGTGGAACGGGTGGCCCAGTGCGTGCCGGGCGCGGTGCTGGACTCGGCCGAGAGCGGGGAGTACGCCGGGCGGCTGCGGGTGAAGGTCGGCGCCATGACCGTCACCTACCGCGGCACGGCGCGGATCGTGGCGGCCGACGAGTCCGCGCGCACGGTGACGATCGAGGCGTCCGGCAAGGAGGCCCGCGGCCCGGGCACCGCGTCGGCGACCGTCCAGGCGCGCCTGCACCCGGTGCCCGATGAGGGGGCGGCCGGGCCGGAAGGGGGCGGCACCACGCGCGTCACCGTGCACACCAAGCTGAACGTGACCGGGCGCCCCGCCCAGTTCGGCCGCAACATCCTGTCCGAGGTCGGCGCCAAGCTGATCGGGCGGTTCGCCGACACGCTGGCCAAGGAGCTGGAGTCGTCCGAGGAGAGCGGCGCACCGGCGGCCGAAGACGTCGTCGACCAGCAGGGCGCCGCCCAGAAGGCCAAGGAGGTGCAAGAGCAGAAGGACGAGCCGCGAACCCCCACCGAGGCACCCGAACCCACCCCGGCCGAGGGCACCGCCCCACCGCAGGTCGAGCCCAAGCCCATACCGCAACAGCGGCCCCCGTCGGAGACCAGGCGCGAGCCTCCGGCGGCCGGCGCCCAGCCGCGCCGCGAGCAGGAGCCGATCGACCTGCTGGAGGTGGCGGGGCCGTCCGTGGCCAAACGGGCCGTCCCAGCGATCGCTGCCATGGTCGCGCTGCTGCTGGCCGTCCGCTTCCTGATACGCCGCCGCAAATATGGAAGCCGCCACTAACCCCAACGACGGCACGGAACAAACACCACAACCGATAACGCAAAACACCACAGCGGGCAGCACAACTGCTGATCGCCCATCCTCTAACGCGTCGCCTCAGACACAGAAGCCGCCATTGGGCAGTGTCGTCAAAGTGGCTGCGGGCTGGTCGGTCGATGCGGACCATGTGGCCGCTCTTCGACAGGCGCATCCATCGGCGGCGCGGCGTCGCCGAGCGCTGGTTTCGACCGCATCGGGCGGTGACACGGGGCCGCCATCCGTGCCACTGCAGGACCGCCAGGTCCTTCCGAGGCGCCGTCACGTCGACCGCCCTGCCGATGGGGCCATGCCACTTTGACGACACGCCCTAACCCGAGCGGCGGGGCGGAACGAACGCCAACACAGCCGACAGCGCACCGAACGGCACAGCGGGCAGCACATACCGGTAGTCGAAGTCGGCGGTGGCGGCGGGCACGACCAGCAGCCCCATCGCCACCAACCACGGCAGCGAGGCGCGACGCACGACCCCACGCCGCCCGTGCGCCGAAGCCTGTCGAAACGACAACACCCGCCGACGGCCTGCTCCACCACAACACCCCCACAACCGCCCCAGAGCCACTCGCCACCAACCAACCGAAACCGCCACCCCCGGCCCCGCCAGTGGACGCGCAGCCCCTGTCCCCGCCACCACCAACCACGGCAGCGGAGCGCGGCGCACGGTCCCGCGTCGGCCAGCAGCGGCGGCACGCGCTCGTGCGAGGGCTTGGCGGGACGACACCGCTTGGCGACGGCCCGGTCCAGAAAAACGCCTCCACCACCGCCTCCAAGGCGCTCGCCGTCGGCCGACCGACGCGGCCGCCCCCGGCTGCGCCGGTGGACCTGCGGAACCTGCCCCTGCCGCCAGCGCGACCGCCGCGACGGCCAGCATGACGCCCAGTCCGATGCCCGGCAGGTATACGCGGTGCTGGTAGGCGCGCATCCATCCGGCGTAGGGCTCCACGACGTGCACCGGCCGGACGCGGTGAGTGTACGCACGGGCGACCTTGGCCTGGCGCCTGCTGAGACGGAGCGGCCTGACCGGGAACTCGTACTTGCGGAAGGTCGGCGGCTGCGGGTACACGGTCCGCTTCCACCAGAACGCGCGCAAGGTGTCCCGCACGACGACGCGGGCGTAGTCGACGGGCTGGGCGCGGATCGCGGCCCACGCGAACTCCCCGGCGCGCTCGTTCGAGCCCATCTTGCCGCCGGGGGCGCGGAAGAACGGCGACTGCCTGGTCCACAGCACCGCGAACGCGGGTGCCACGCCCGGGGGCGGCGTGCGCGGGCACAGGTCGAGCAGACCGGGACGCGGTCTGATGATCGAGCAGTCGGCGAAGTCGACGGTGCGGCTGTAGAGGAAGACCTTCTCGGTGCCGGTCAGCGCGAACCGGCTGTGCACGGCCTTGAACCACGTGGCGTACAGCAGCAGCGGGACGGCGAACGCCGCCACGAGCACCGCCGCGGACCGCCACTGCGCGCGCGGGCGCCGCACCAGGAGCCATGCCAGGACGATCGCCGGCAGGGGCAGGCCGACCGACCGGGTCGTCCCGGCCAGGCCGAGCAGCAGACCGCCCGCGGCGGCCGTCCACACCCCGACCCGCGCGTTCCACAGCAGCACCACGACCGCGGCGACCAGCAGAAACGTGAACAGCGTCTCCGACAGCAGCAGGTGTTCGAGCTGGATCTGGTACCCGTCGAACAGCACCGGCAGGGTCGCCGCCGCGCCCAGCAGCCCCGGCCGCAGCGTCCGATCGGGCCAGGCCGCCCGCGCGTGCCGCCACACCAGCGCGTACAGCAGCACCGCCGTCAGCAGCCCGAGCAGGTGCTGGACGGCGACCACCGCGAACAGGCTGTGCAGCGGACGCAGCACCAGCAGCATGACCCCGTACGCGCTCGCCCGCGTGATCGACGGCTCCAGCGTGACGGCCACGCGCAGGTAGCCGACCGAGTCGCCGAACCACAGGCCCGTGGGGTACCCGGCCAGCGCGACCGTCCGTACGGCCAGGCCCGCCGCGAGCACCGCGGCGACGGGCCAGTGCCGCCGCGCGGCGGGCGCCGCTCCGTCGGGCAGGCGCCGCCGCACCGCCCGGCCGGTCGCGCCCATCTGCGATCCCCCCTCCGGTCAGGGGTCTGTTCCCCGCGGGTGCGGCCGGGTATTGCCATGGCCCGCACTTCGTCCGCCAAAAGGGCGTCAACCACGGCGCGTGCGATGGCCGCGGCGGGCCGCGATCGGTGCGCTGGTGACCGTGGACACCATTGAGATTCAGCGGGTCGTCGACATCGAGGACGACAACTGGTGGTACCGCGAGCGCCGCGGGATCGTCGCCCGGGAGCTGCGCCGGATCGGCGTGCCCGGGCAGGCGGTGGACATCGGCGCCGCGGGCGGCGGCAACACCAGGGTGCTGATGGAGCACGGTTGGCAGGCGGTGGCGATCGACTCCGCCCCCGCCGCCGTGGACCTGTGCCTGGCCCAGGGCATCGTCGCCTACCTCGGCGATGCCCGGTTCCTGCCGCTGCCGTCGGCGACCTACGACCTGGCGCTGGCGCTCAACGTGCTGGAACACGTGGACGACGACCGCGCCGCCGCCGCGGAGATCGCCCGGGTGCTGCGTCCCGGCGGCACCGCGCTGGTCGCCGTACCCTGCGACATGCAGCTGTGGTCGGCGCACGACGTGGCGCTGGGCCGCGTGCGCCGCTACGCCCGGGCGGACCTGGCCGGGGTGCTGGAGGGCGCCGGACTGCGGGTGGAGCGGCTGTGGAACTGGAACGTCCTGCTCCGCCCGCTGGTGCGGTGGCGGCGGCACCGCGCCCGGTACTGCGAGGACATGGCGGACGCCCCGCCCGTGGTGAACGAACTGCTCAGCCTGGTCAGCGCCGTGGAGCGGCGGCTCCCGGTCCGGTCGTGGCCGGGCGTCACGCTGTTCGCCCGCGCCTACCGCCCCGACTGACCGCCCGGCCGACACCGAACATGCGCCGGGCGCCCGGGGGACTCCTCCCGGGCGCCCGGCGGTCACCACATCAGCCGAAGACGCGGTCCACGACGCGGGCGGTGGCCTTGCCGTCGGCGAGGGAGCAGTGCCGGTCGGCGAACGACCGGTAGGCGTCGGCGTGCTCGGCGGCGACGCCGTCGAGGTCGCGCAGCGCCGCGATCACCTCGTCGCCGGTGCGCAGCAGCGGGCCCGGCGCGTCCGCCTCGAAGTCGAAGTAGAAGCCGCGCAGCTCGTCCCGGTAGCTCTCCAGGTCGTAGGTGAAGAACAGCATGGGCCGGCCGGTGATGGCGAAGTCGAACATGACCGACGAGTAGTCGGTGACGAGCACATCGGTGATCAGCAGCAGCTCCTGCATATCCGGGTACACCGACACGTCGAAGACGAAGTCGCGGCCCACCTCCGGCACCCGGTCGACGATGTTGGGGTGGCGGCGGACGAGCACGACGTACTCGTCCCCCAGCTCCTCGTGCATGCGGTGCAGGTCGAGCATGAGCTCCAGCCGGTAGCGTCCGCGCGAGTAGAACCGGTCGTCCCGCCACGTCGGCGCGTACAGGACGACCTTGCGGCCCTCCGGCACGCCGATCCGGCGGCGGACGGCGGCGGCGATCTCCTCGCGGCCGTCGGCGTGGAACAGGTCGTTGCGGGGGTAGCCGGTCTCCAGCACCTCCCCCTCGAAGCGGAACGCGCGCCGCAGGATCGGCGTGCACCACGGGCTCGGCGACACCAGGTAGTCCCACTGCTCCACCTCGAGCGCCAGCCGCTCGTGGTAGTCGCGGGTCGCGAACCGCACCCTCTCGATGTCGAACCCGATGCGCTTGAGCGTGGCGCCGTGCCAGGTCTGCAGGACCTTCTGGCCGGGGCGGCGGCGGAACCACGTCGGCACGTGGCTGTTGGTGACGATGTACGCCGACCGCGCCAGGGCCTCGACGTAGTCGCGGCCGCCCCGGCGCACCGGCGTGACGCCCTCCGGCAGCTCCACCTGCCCGTCCCGGACGCTCCAGAGGAACTCCAAGTCGCACTCGCGGCGGCGCAGCTCCTCCAGGATCGCCCGCGGGCTGCAGGAGTACTGGCGCCCGTAGTAGCTCTCGAAGAACACCTGCTGCCGGATCGGCTGCTCGCACAGCTCCGGGTAGACGCGTTCGGTGAGCAGGCGCTGCCCCTTGCGGCTGCGTTCCTCGGGGGGCAGGTCGCCGTCCACGCGCAGGACGGGCGTCAGCTCCCGGCCGGCGTCCAGGTGCAGGTCGCGGCCGTCGCGCGTGCGCGTCATCGGCAGCAGCGAACGCAGCCCGTTGCCGACCTGGACGGGCGCGTCGCGCGTGCCGCCGTCGTGGTCGAGCCGCACGTACAGCTGGTAGCGGCCCTTGGGCAGCGGCAGCGTCCCGGCCAGGGACTCCACCCGCCACGGGTCGAACTCGGCCTCGAACCGGCCCGCGTCGTGGGTCAGCGGGAACACCCGCTCCTCGACCCGTCCCCCGGCGCGCAAGACCAGGGCGGTGGGCAGTTCGGAGCGGGCGGGCAGGTCCCCGGCGATGTGCAGCGGCCCGTCCGCCTCCCACTCCAGCACGTCCATGACCGGGCGGACGGCCCGTTCGTGGATCTCCAGATGCCCGGTCTTGGACCGGACGGCCGCGATCTCCCGGTCGCCCGCCGTGTCGTACCGCAGCAGCCGCGACACCTCCGGGAGGATCACCGGGGTGCGGGTGCCGTCGGAACCGACCAGTTCGACGCTCCACTGCGTGGTGTCGCCGAACGCCATCGCCTCGGGGCTGCCCGCCGGGAACCCGGGCGAGGCGGCGGGCGCCGCGAAGTCGCGCATCGGCAGCCGCGCGGTGAAGCCCGTCCCGTCCCGGTGGCGGGTGAGCGGGTAGCGGCGCGGGGAGCAGCCCGGCCACCGGGTGACGAGCAGGTGGCTGCCCCACAGCAGGGCGGTGGGCGCCTCGCAGGTCAGCTCCAGGACACCGTCGGCCAGCCGCATGTCACTCGCGATGACGGCGTCGTCGCCGGTGCGCAGGACGAGCTTGCCGCCCTTGACCCACTCGGGCCGCACCCACACCCCGCCCACGCGGTGCGGCTCCAGCCACCGGGCCGCCGCCGACGGCGTGCCCAGCTCCTCCCGCCGGAAGATCCCGCGGTTGTGCATCCACAGCTCGACGCGCCACGACCCGCCCTTGTCCAGCACCTTGACCGGGTCGACGGTGATGCGGTAGCCGCTCCAGTCCGACCCGTCGTCGTCCCCGGCCCGGTCGATGGCGGTCAGCCGCAGCGGCAGGCGCTGCCCGGTGTCCTGCGACACCAGCCAGGCCAGCAGCTGCTGCTGCCAGCGCTTGCGGGGCGGCAGCCACCGCAGCCGGGCCCGCCCCTCGATGACGAGCCGGTCGCCGTTCCAGCTCACCGACTCGACCTTCTGCCGTACCCGCAGCTCCTCGTCCAGCCGGTAGACGTGGTCGGGCACGCCCACCCGGGGGTCGTTGAGGAACGGGTAGTCGCCGTAGAAGCGGACCCCGCGCCGCACCACCCCGGCCTCGGCCATCTCGCGGCTCTTCTCGAAGGTCAGCACCTCCAGCAGCTCCGGCAGCATGCGGCGCTCCACCAGATGCCACTTGAGCCGCTCGAACGCCCGCAGCCCGCCGACGATCTCCGGGTCGCAGTCGCGCAGGTAGGCACCGGCCAGGTCGAGGAACCGCTGCCGGTAGGCCTCGCCGCCCTCGTCCAGCACCTGCAGGAAGAGGCGCAGGTCGTCGTTCAGGACGACGCGGTCCCAACGGCGCTTCTGCTCCGGCAGTCCCCGGTCGAGCAGGAACCGGCCGACCGCCCGCACCGCCTGCACGCGGTGCTCCAGCGCGGCGCCCTCGGTGCGCTTCTGGGTGATGGAGCGGTCCTCGCCGGGACGGCTGCGCCACAGGTAGACGGGGCCCTCCAGCACGTCCACGGACCCGGCCAGGTAGTGCGCGGTGATCGAGATGAGGATGTCCTCGCGCAGCACGCCCTCGGGGAACTCCAGGCCCTGGGCGTCCCAGAACGAGCGGCGCCACAGCTTGTTGGTGACCAGCCGGTCCACGAGCAGTTCCTCGTGCCGGGTGACGTGCGTCCGCTGGACGGTGTGGTGGAACGCGCGGCGGTGCATCGGCGACTGGCGCACGCCGTCGGCGTCGAAGCGGCGCACGTTGCCCGTGGCGAAGTCCGACCCTGACTCGGTCAAACTCGCCAGCAGGTACTCCAGCGCGTACGGGGGGAGCATGTCGTCGCCGTCGACGAACCCCAGGAACTCGCCCCGCGCCGCGGCCAGCCCGGCGTTGCGCGCCGCGCCCAGCCCCTTGCTGTCCTGGGTGAGCAGGCGGAACCGGGAGTCGGCGGCGGCGAACTTGGCGGCGATGCGCCCGCCGTCGTCGGTCGACCCGTCGTCGACCATGACGACCTCCAGGTCGCGGCACGTCTGCGCGGCCAGCGACCGCAGGCAGGCGTCCAGGTAGGGCGCGACGTTGTAGATGGGCACCACAAGGCTGATCGTCGGAGCCAATTGCGCTCTCCCGTGCTGTACGGAGAATGACCGGGCGTGTCGAGGACTCGGACGGCGACCGGCTGAACCCGTCACGGCAAAGCCGAGGGCGCGCACGTCGCCATGCCAACCAGCATGAACACGCCGAGTAACCGATCACACTGGTATCGCAATGCCCGGACCGTCGTCTGACACAGACTTGACCGGCCCCAAACCCAAAAGCCGCACCCACCGCGGCACGCAGGCCCCGAACAACCCCACCCAGACGCGACACGGCAGACCGACCAGCCGGGCCGGGGCGGCCTCAGCCGGCGGCGCGGCTCGGTGTCGCCTGCCCGGAAAGTGTCTCGTCCGGGCCGTCGGGGTGGACACGGACGCCCGTGCCCGCCTCAGTGACAGCGGTGCGCAGGGTACGGGCGAGCACCTCGAACTCGTCGCCGCGCGGCGACGTGGCGCGGTAGGCCAGCCCGATCCGCCGGTGGGGGGCGGGTTCGGCGAACCGGTACAGGTTGAGGCCGGGTGCACGGCGCGTCTCCACGGGCAGCGCCGTCTCGGGGACGAGCGTCACCCCCAGCCCGCCCGACACCAGCTGCACCAGAGTGGCCAGGCTCGTCGCGTAGGTCGCGGCGGCGGCCCGTGCACCGACCTCACGGCACACGTCGAGCGCCTGGTCGCGCAGGCAGTGCCCCTCGTTCAGCAGGATCACGTCGAGGTCCTTGAGCGCGCGGGTCGGCAGCGGGTCCTCGCCGGGCAACGGCTGGGACGCGGGCGCGACCAGCACGAAGTCCTCGTCGTAGAGCGGGAGCTCCACCAGGCCCTGGACGGGGGTGGGCAGCGCGAGCAGCACCACGTCCAGGCGTCCGGCCACCAGCTCGGCGACGATGTGGTCGGTCTGCTCCTCGCGCACCGACAGCTCCAGCTCGGGGAACTCCTCGGCCAGCCGGGGCAGCACCACGGGCAGCAGGTAGGGCGCGACGGTGGGGATCACGCCGACGCGCAGCGGCCCGACCAGGGGGCCCCGGACCGCGTGCACCTCCTCCACGAGCCGGTCGAGCTCGGCCAGCACCAGCTCGGCCCGGCGCGCCACCCGTTCGCCGGCCGGGGTCAGCAGCACCCGCCGCGTGGTCCGCTCCACAAGCCGTGTACGGAGCGTGTCCTCCAGCGCCGCCACCGCCCCGGAGAGCGCGGGCTGGCTCATCCGCAGAGCCGCCGCCGCGTCCCGGAAGTGCAGGTGCTCGGCGAGCGCCAGAAAAGCCCTGAGCTGGGCGATCGTCGGCCTGCTGATGGTGGTCTCCTGTGGGTCACGAGGGAGGGGACGGTACGAGCTTACCCGTCACCCTGCGTGACTTCTGTCACATTCGGCCCCACAGGAAACAGCACGGCCGCTGCCCAAAACCTGTGCCGAGTGAAAGGAATCGGTTATCACGCCGATAGGGACATGCGTACACCGTTCCTCATGGCAGAGGGCGGATGCCGTCTCGCGCACCGGCGGTGCGGCTCAGCCGCCTTCCTTCGATCCGGCGAGAGAGGCGAGGAGGGCGAGTTTGTCCGCGCTGTCGCTGCCCGCGTCGGCGTAGTAGAGCACGAGGAGGAGCCCGTCGACGGGGAGTTTGTCGCGGTGCAGCCGCAGCTCGCCCACGATCGGGTGCAGCACGGTCGTCGTGCCGCCTTCGAGCCTCCGCACGTCATGGCGTGCCCAAAGCTCCCGGAAACGCGCACTGGCCAGCGACAACTCGCCCACGAGCTCCACGAAGCGGGGGTCGTCCGCGTTGGCCCCGGCCTGCTCGCGGAACGCGGCGATGAGTGCGGCCGCCGAGGCGGCCCAGTCTTTTTGGAACGCCTGCTCCTCGGGGTCCAGCAGCAGCGAGCGCAACCGGTTCTGCCCCGGCCGCAGCCGCGGCGAGAGAGCGGTCGCGAGCTCGTTGGCGGCGAGGACGTCGAAGGTGCGCCCCTCGACGAACGCCGGCACGCCGACCGCGGCCAGCAGGTGGTGCAGCCGTGCGGGGACCCGTTCCGGCGGCGGGCGGCGCCTCCGCGTCCGCGCCGGCGGCGCGGCGAGATCGAACAGGTAGTCGCGTTCGGTGTCGTCGAGCCGCAGCACCCGCGCCAGCGCGTCGAGCACCTGGGGTGAGGGGTGGGTGTCCCGGCCGCGTTCGAGGCGCAGGTAGTAGTCGGCGCTGATGCCGGCCAGCATCGCGACCTCCTCGCGACGCAGACCGGGCACACGGCGTCGCCCGCCTGCCGGAATGCCCGCCTGCTCCGGAGAGACCAGGGCCCGCCGCGCCTTCAGGTAGGCGCCGAGCCGGTTCCGCTGCGGATCTTCGGGCATCCGAGAAACCTCAGTCCTGAGTGCGGCCGGGCAGCGTGGCGAGGGCCCGCGAACGCTGCGCCACGAGGTCATCATAGGTTCGGTCGCGCTCGGCCCATCGATGCCTGAGGACGCCCTTTACGAGGATCTCGCGCGGCGTGGGGTCCTGGGCGAGCAGTTCCATGACCTCCGCCCCGTAGGCGTCCACGGGAAGCGCGTTCGGGTTGCCGCTCCCGAGGCTCGTCGCGACCGCCGGCGGCACCAGTTCGGCGACCTCGACGCCGGTGCCCGCGAGCTGTGCGCGCAGGGCCTCGCTGTAGGCGTGCACCGCCGCTTTCGACGCGCCGTACGTCGGCATCAGCGGGAACGGAAGGAAGGCGATTCCGGAGCTGACCGTGATGATCGCACCGGCGCCGCGAGCGAGCAGATGCGGAGTGAAGGCATCGATGACGCGGATGGTGCCGAGCAGATTGACGCCGATGATGTTCTGGGCGGTGGCGAAGTGCGCCGGGTCCCGCAGATCCTCCGGCGCCGTGATCCCCGCCATCGTGACGACGGTGTCGAGATCGGGTCGTTGCTTCAGCACGTCGTCGCGGGCCCGGGCCACCGAATCGGCGTCCGTGACGTCGATCTCGACCGCGCCGAGCCCCTCCGCGGCGAGCTGCGCCAGCACTTTGGTGTTGCGGCCGCCGACGACCACGGTGCTGCCCGCCGCGCGGAACCGGCGCGCCAACTCCAGGCCGATGCCCGAAGTGCCACCGACCATGAACACGGAACGCGAGGAGATGTCCATGCCTGCGACGCTAAGACGACCGCGCGTCGCCATGGGAGGTCCCCTCAGCCCCCCGGCTCGCGGCTACCTCTGGTGCCCCGGCATCGGTCTTGGGGGTCGGTCGGACGTACTGGGCCAACCAGGGGCGCCGCGTCCATCCGCACACCATGGTGTGGAAGCCGTGACCTGGCCTGGGCGGCAAAACGCATCTTCTACCGCATACCGCTGTTTGCACTGAGTAGCCAGATGAATGCATATAGTGTCCCGTGCATGCCATCGCAGCTACACGACATACCGGCCGAGCTGTTCCGATGGTCCCCCCGGATCGCCGGACACCTCCTGACCGAAATGGGAATAAAGATCTCCGAGATCCACGACGCCACGGAGGTCTCCGAATCCTGCACCGACCACAAGACCAGCGAAT
>NZ_BAABDO010000050.1:0-43250 GCF_039539665.1 Actinomadura keratinilytica | reverse complement strand
GGACATGGGCGCGGCCAGCGGCGCCGCCACCCTGTCACCGGGGTCGGGCGGGCCCCCCGCCGCGGCGGGCTGCATGCGCCGCCGGGCGTTCGGCGAGGCGGCCCGCAGGAACGACACCACGCACGCCGCGATCAGGCCGACGGCGAAGCCGATGGCGGCGTTGCGCGGCAGCTTGCTCGGCTCGGCCGCGCTGGGGTCGGCGGTGTCGACGAACTGCACGCCGTCGTTGGTGTTGGCGCGGGCCGACAGCACGCCGCTCTCGTCGGCCTGCAGCTTGGTCAGCCGGTTGGCCAGCAGCCGGTAGTTGCGGCTGCCGACGGTCGTGGCCTCCATCTGCTGGGTGACCTGCTGCTGGGTCTGCTGGATGGTCTTCAGCTGCTCGTCGAGCTTGGCGATGTTGGTGGCGACGGTCACCTCCTGGTAGGCGGCCACCACCGCGTTGGCGATCATCGCCGCCTCGCGCATGTCGGACCCCTTGGCCTCGACCAGCACCACGCCGCCGTCGGCCTTGCTGGAGGTGGACACCCGGCCGCGCAGCTGCGCGCTGGTCATGGTCGGGCCGCCCTTGCGCTTGATGATCTCGGTCGCCTTGGTCAGCACGGGCGTGGACCCGGCGAACGCGGCACGCTGGGCGGTGTAGGTGGCGAAGCCCTGCCCCGAGACCACGCCCATGCGCAGCACGTTGTTCTTGTTGGTGGGGTCGGTGACCGCGAACCTGGCGGTGGCCGTGGCGCCGCCCAGCAGCAGCAGCGTGACCGCCGACGAGAGCAGCACGGACACGAGCACGATGATGAGCGACATCGTCCGGAAGCGCCACACCGCCTCGACGAGACTGATCTCCGGCGTGGGCGGGACGGAGGCCGGAACGGGAGTCTGTGCTGTCATCGGCTGCTCTGGGTCCTCGTGGGAACGGATGGGGAGACGTCTGATGTGGGCCCTGACGCGGGCCCTGACGCGGGCCCTGACGCGGGCTCGGACGTGGATGCGGCCGCGGCGGCGGATCCGGGCGAGATCAGGGCGCGCACGGCGGCGCGCAGCTCGCGATGGTAGCGCTCCTCGCCGAAGCGGTGGGCCGCATCGGCGCGGGCCCGCTTGGCCATGGCCAGGGCGCCGTCCCAGTCGTCCAGCAGGCGGGCGATGCCGTCGGCGAGGGCCTGCGGGTCGTCGGGCGGCACCAGCACGCCGTTGTCGCCGTCGCTGACGATCTCGGTCAGCCCCTGGGTGGCGCTGGCCACCAGGGGCCGCCCGGCCAGCATCGCCTCCACCGCGACGTTGCCGAACGGCTCGACCCGGGACGGCACGACCGCCACGTCGGCGGCGGCGAACGAGTCCCACACCGAGGGGCGGAAACCGGCGAACTCCACCGTCCCGTCGTCGCCGGCCAGGGCCCGCAGCTCCTCCTCGAACCATTCGTAGCCGGGGAAGACGTTGCCGACGAGGGTCAGCGTCACGTCGCGGCCGCGCTCGCGCAGCAGCCGCACGGCGCGCACCGCCACGTCCGAGCCCTTGCGCGGCGACAGCCGTCCGACCAGCGTCACCCGCACCGTCCCGTCCAGGACGGGGCGCGGCTCGGTGACCTCCGCCGGATCGGGCTCGGCCACCCCGTTGTAGATGATGCGGGCCCGGCGGCCGACCGGCCCGAGCGCCGCCGCGCTCGCCCGGCTGTTGACGACCACCGACCGGGCCAGCCGCAGCGGCATCGCCAGCGCCGCGCGCACCGGGCGGGGCACGCCCTCCTCGGCCTCGTGCACGTGGCACAGCGCCCGGACGCGGGCGAGCCGGGCCGCCGCCAGCCACAGCGGGATGGTGACGGTGTTGACGTACAGGGCGGCGGCGCGTTCGCGGCGCAGCAGCCGCACGGCGCGCGGCAGCGCCCGCACCGACGCGGCCGCCAGCCGCAGCACGCCGGTCGGCGACATGTACGCCTTGCGCAGCACGGGCACGGGCAGTACGACGACCTCGGCTCCCGCCTCCCGCAGCGGTTCCGACAGCGGCCCGTCGGCGGGCAGGGTCACCACCACGCGGTGTTCGGCCGCCAGTGCCCGGACCGACTCGACGAGCATGCGGTCCGAACCGTAGAGATCGGGCGACGGGTGCGCCAGCACCACAACGGATCTCTCGTCACCCTCGTCCACGGCCCCCTCCTTCCGGCGCCGGCGACCCCGGCGACCGCTGTCGCGCCACCCTCAGATTAACCGGGCTTTACTTACAGGACGCGCGAGATGTCCGCTCGCCTTACGCTGGCCTGATCAGACCTTGCGGTTGTACGACCGCGGCTGGATCCCGGTTCGACAAGGTAATGCTCAGGCAGGGGGTCAAGGTGCGCATCGCCATGGTGGGGACTCGCGGAGTTCCGGCGCGCTACGGCGGCTTCGAGACGGCGGTGGAGGAGATCGGGCGCCGCTTGGCCGCGTCCGGCCACCAGGTGACGGTGTACTGCCGGGGCGAACGGCATCCCGAGCGCGAGTATCTGGGCATGCGGCTGGTGCACCTGCCCGCGGTGCGCGCCAAGGTCGCCGAGACGCTCAGTCACACGGCGCTGTCGGTGCTGCACGCGTCCGGCCGGCGGATCGCACGCCGCGGCCCCGACGTGGCGCTGGTGTTCAACGCCGCCAACGCGCCGATGCTGCCGATGCTGCGGGCGCTGCGCATCCCGGTGGCCACGCACGTCGACGGGCTGGAGTGGAAGCGCACCAAGTGGAGCGGCGCGGGGCAGCGCTACTACCGCACCGCCGAGAGCCTGGCGGTGCGCTGGTCGGACGCGCTGATCGCCGACGCCCGCGGCATCGAGGACTACTACCGGGAGCGCTTCGGCGCCTCGTCGGTGTTCATCCCCTACGGCGCGCCGATCCTCACCGAGCCCGACAACGCCAAGCTGGCCGAGGCGGGCTACGAGCCGGGCCGGTACCACCTGGTCGTGGCGCGGTTCGAGCCGGAGAACCACGTGCACCTGGCCGTCGAGGGCTACCGGCTCAGCAAGGCCGAGCACCCCCTGGTGGTGGTGGGGTCGGCGCCGTACTCCGACGCCTACACCGCGCGGGTGAAGGAGCTGGCCGGGGACGACCCGCGGATCACGTTCCTCGGCGGCGTCTGGGACCAGGACCTCCTCGACGCCCTGTACGCGGGCGCGCTCACCTACATCCACGGGCACTCGGTGGGCGGCACCAACCCGTCGCTGCTGCGGGCGATGGGCGCCGGCGCCTCGGTCGTGGCGTTCGACGTCAACTTCAACCGCGAGGTGCTGGGCGAGGAGGCCGGCCGGTTCTTCACCGGCCCGCAGGACCTGGCCGCCGAGATCGAGGCCGCCGAGAACGACCCGGGCGCGGCCGCCGACCGGGGCGCGGCGGCGCGCAAGCGGGCCTCGGAGAACTACGTGTGGGACGACGTGGCCGCCGCCTACGAGCGGCTCTGCGAGGACCTGCTCGCCCGCCGGCTGACCCGCAAGACGATCCGCGCCAGGTGATCGGCCGCGGCCGCCACCGGTCTCCTGAGCGGCCGGCGGCGGTCACGCGAACGGGCCGCGCGCCGAGGGGCGACCCCGGTGCGCGGCCCGTCGTCGTTCACACGGTCCGGTGGCGCGGCCCGTCAGGCGGTGCGCGTCACCTGGTCACCGCGTTGGACGCGGCGCTGGTCACGGTGTTGCCGAGCGGGTCCTTCACGCGGATCTTGTAGGTGTGCTTGCCCTTCGGCGCCTTGGTGTCGGTGAAGGACAGGGAGGGCTTGCTCCAGAACGTGGACGCCTTGGTCACCGTGCCGATGGGGGTGGTGCCGTTGTCGCGCAGCACCTCGTAGGTGAGGTTGTTGTTGTCCATGTCCCAGGTGGCCTTCCAGGACACCTTGATGCCGCCCAGGCTCGCGACGGCCTTGGGCGCGGCGAGGTCGGACTGCACCGGGCCGGACTTGTTGGGCGCCTTCGCCTTGACGGCGAACCGCACCAGGCCCTGCTGGGCGACGCCGTTGACGCGCGGGAACTCACCGCCCATGGCGACGTACTCGGAGTTGCCCGTCACCGCCCACGCGGCCTGCGACTGGCCGGTGAACGTCCCCGCCGACAGCGTCGGGAACCAGTGCAGCAGGCTCGGCACCGGCTGCTTGCGGTAGTTGCTGTTGGAGCCGGGGGACGCCTGGTCCTTGCCGGTGGCGTAGGTCGTCTCGGCCAGGGCGCGGTGCCACGTCGCGGGGGTCGTCTCGGGGAACGCCCCCAGGGACGAGCAGTCGTGCGCGTGCGACACGCTGTAGAGCGACTTGCCCTGGACGAACACGCCGTAGGTGGCGCCGTAGCAGTTGTCCAGCCACACCAGGTCGCCGTTGGACGCCTTGGCGGCGAACCGGCCGTCGAACCAGTGCAGCCCCTCGCCGTTGGCCGAGCCGTACACCGTGTCGCCCGACACGTACAGGTCGGTGACGTAGGAGTACCGGCTGCCCTGGCGCGTGGGGATGGGGCGGCTGGTCCAGGTGGCGGACGCGCCCGTGGTGGTGTTGACCGCGCCGATGCCGACCTTGGTCGCGCCGTTGAGCTTCTGGAAGCGGCCGCCGATGATGACGCGGTTGCTGCCCGCCATGGCCATGGCGAACACCTCGTCGTCGTCGGCGGTGGGGCGCCAGGCGTCCACCAGCGAGCCGTCCGAGGTTTTCACCGCCGCAAGGCGGGTGCGGGACTTGCCGTTGACGTTGAAGAAGTTGCCGCCGAAGTAGACGGTCGAGTTGGTCGCGGCGATGGCGCGGACCTTGTTGGACACCTTGGGCGCGAAGCTGGAGACCAGCTTGCCGGTGGCGGTGTCGAACGCCGCCAGCCGCGACCGCGGCTGCCCGTCCACCGTGGTGAACTCGCCGCCCACGTAGACCCGCTTGCCGTCCGGGGACGCGACGATGCGCAGGCCCTGGCCGTTCAGCGAGTGCTTGAAGGAGGTGACCAGGTTCCCGGTGCGGATGTCGAAGGCCAGGATGTTCTGGGCGCTGACCTCCTTGCTGCTGCCGGCGGCGGTGCCCGGCGGGCGCGCCTTGGTGAACTTCCCGGTCGCGTAGACGGTGTTCCCGACCGTCGTCATGCTCCACACGACGCCGTTGACCTGCCAGGTGGGCAACGGGTCCACGCTGACGGTGGCCGGTGTTCCCGAGGGCGGCGCGGTGTCGGCCGCCGCGGGCACGGCGGACGCGCCGAGCAGGACGGTCGAGGCCGCGGCGGCGGTGGCGGCGACGCGACGACGTCGAAGCGAAGGACTTGTCACGAGTCAGATCCCTTGCCAGATGGCCTCTGTGACCCCTGCGGTCACTTCGATCCGCAGATCGTAGTGCGGTTCCGCAGGGGACACGGCGGCATCGTATGAATTTGTCACCTTCTCCGGAGGAGACCTGCCGAAATGACGATCTGTCCGGCGGCAGGTCCCACTCCGCTCACGCCACGGCGCTCACTCCACGGCCTGCACGGTGAAGTCGTCCACCGACAGCACGACCGGGGCGTTGGTCGCGCTGCCGGCGAGCTGCGAGCGCAGGCCCACGGCGCCGGCCGCCTGCAGCTCGGCGGTGGAGTCGGTGCCGGTGACCTGCCAGTCGGGTTCGGCGGCGCCGTCCGCCCACACCTTGGCGCTCAGCGTGGTCGGGGCGGTGCCGGTCACCCGCAGGCGCAGCCGCAGCGGCGTGCCGGGCGTGTAGGTCAGGCCGGAGATGGTCTGCTCAGAGCCGATGGCGGTCTCGCTGTTGCTGGCGTTGGTGCGGCTGATCTGCAGCGAGACCACGCCGGACGGCCGCAGCCGGACCCGCGCCCGGTAGTCGCCCGCGCCGGAGACGCGGCGCCCGGCCAGCCACAGGTAGACGCCGTTGCCGGTGCCCTCCTTGTCGACCGACAGCTTGACGGTGGCGTCGGTTCCGGCGGCGGACACGCTGTTGAGGTAGGCGCCCATGGCCGCGCCGGCGGTGGCGAGGTTCATGCGCCCGGCGCCGCCGCTGACCGACAGGCCGCTGACCGTGCCGACGCCCGACCAGGCGCCGCCGACGTCCGCGGTGCCGAAGCCGCCGCTGACGGTGCGGTCGAAGGCGTCCGAGGCGACCGTCTGGGAGCGGGCGGTGACGGTGCGCTCGGCCTCGTCGGTGGCGCCGTCGTCGTCGGTGACGGTGAGCTTGACGGTGTGCTCGCCGGGGGTGGTGAAGGTGTGCGAGGCGTTGGCGCCGGTGCCGGTCGCCCCGTCGCCGAAGTCCCAGGAGTACTGGGTGATCGTGCCGTCGGCGTCGGTGGAGCCGGTGGCGTCGAACGTGCAGGTCAGCCATTCGCAGTCGGCGGTGAAGGAGGCCGTGGGCGGCTGGTTGGGCACGACGGTGCCGACGCCGACGCCGTGGTGCTCGGCGACCTCCGCGGCGGTCAGCGCCCGCGGGTACACCGCCACCTCGTCGAGGGTGCCGGCGAGGAAGTTGCTCGTCGGCCGGTTCGGCCAGGAGCCGAGGTTGTCCCCGCCGACGCGCCAGTAGCCGGAGTTCTTCTCGCCGTTCTTGGCGTCGGCGTTGGCGGCGACCTGAGCGCCGTCCACGTACAGCCGGATGCCGGCGGACGAGTCCAGCGTGGCGACGACATGGTGCCAGCGCCCGTCGTTGAGGCCGGTGCCGCTCTGGATCGTCACCACGGACGACGCCGGCTTGACCCCGAACACGACGCGGCCGTCGTTGGTCATGTACAGGTGCCGGTCGTAGACCGTGCTGGTGCCGCTGTTGCGGTTGCCGTAGCCGATGATCTTCCCGCCGGAGCGGCTGGTGGTCTTGACCCACGCCTCCAGGGTGAAGTTCTCGGGCGCGGCCACGGCGGCCGTGCTGGACGTGCCGGAGGACGTGCCGCTGAACGTCATCGCCTTGTCGGAGTCGTCCTTGATGGCCCCCGCCTGGCCGCGCGTGACCCCGGACTGGAGCGTCAGGTCGTACGGGCCGGTGTGGTCGTAGGCGGGGCCGCTGCCGCTGTCGCCCAGGCGCCAGTGGTCGGCCGCCCCGTCGTCGGCGATCATCTTGGCGTACGCGCTGGGCGTCGCGGACACGGCGGTCACCGAGTTGGACGCGGCGCTGGTGACGGCGTTGCCGAACGGGTCCTTCACCCGGACCTTGTAGGTGTGCGCCCCCGAGGGCGGGGCGGCGTCGGTGAACGCCGCGTCCGGCATGTTCCAGAACGTGGACGCCTTGGTGACGCGGCCGATCGGCGTGGTCTCGTTGTCGCGCAGCACCTCGTAGGTGAGGTTGTTGTTGTCCATGTCCCAGGTCGTCTTCCAGGACACGCGGATGCGCCCGTCGGGCAGCGCGGTCGCCTTGGGGGTGCCGAGGTCGGACGACTCGGGGCCCTTCTCGTTGGGGGCCTTGTCCTTGACGGCGAACCGCACCAGGCCCTGCTGGGCGACGCCGTTGACGCGCGGGAACTCACCGCCCATGGCGACGTACTCGGAGTTGCCCGTCACCGCCCACGCGGCCTGGTACTGGCCGGTGAACGATCCCATCGCCAGCGTCGGGAACCAGTGCAGCAGGCTCGGCACGGGCTGGCCGGAGTAGTTGCTGCCCGCCCCGGGGGCGGCCTGGTCGGTGCCGGTGGGGTAGCTGGTCTCGGCCAGGGCCCGGTGCCACGTCGTCGGGCTGGTCTCGGGGAACGCGCCCAGCGAGGAGCAGTCGTGCGCGTGCGACACGCTGTAGACCGCCTGGCCCTGGACGAACATGCCGTAGGTGGCGCCGTAGCAGTTGTCCAGCCACACCAGGTCGCCGTTGGACGCCTTGGCGGCGAAGCGGCCGTCGAACCAGTGCCATCCCTCGCCGTTGGCCGAGCCGTACACCGTGTCACCCGACACGTACAGGTCGGTGACGTACGAGTAGTTGCTTCCCGACTTGGTGGGGATGGGGCGGCTGGTCCAGGTGGCGGACGCGCCGGTCGTGGCGTCCACGGCGCCGATGCCGACCTGCGTCGCGCCGTTGAGCTTCTGGAAGCGGCCGCCGATGATGACGCGCTGCTCGCCCGGCGCCATGGCCATGGCGAACACCTCGTCGTCGTCGGCGGTGGGCTTCCAGGTGTCGATGTTGGAGCCGTCCGACGCCTTCACCGCCGCCAGGCGGGTGCGGGACTTGCCGTTGACGTTGAAGAAGTTGCCGCCGAAGTAGACGGTCGAGTTGGTCGCGGCGATGGCGCGGACCTTGGCCGACACGGTCGGGGCGAAGTCTTCGACCAGGTCGCCGGTGGCGGTGTCGAACGCCGCCAGCCGCGACCGCGGCTGCCCGTCCACCGTGGTGAACTCGCCGCCCACGTAGACCCGCTTGCCGTCCGGGGACGCGACGATGCGCAGGCCCTGGCCGTTCAGCGAGTGCTGGAACGAGGCGACCCGCTCGCCGGTGCGGATGTCGAACGCGAAGATGTTCTGCGCGTTGACCTCCTGCGAGCTGCCGGCCGCCGTCCCCGGGGGACGCGCCTTGGTGAAGTTGCCCGTCGCATAGACGGTGTTGCCGACCGTCGTCATGCTCCACACCACGCCGTCCACCTGCCAGGTGGGCAGCGGATCCACGCTCACCGTCGCGGGCGTTCCCTCAGGCGGCGCCGTGTCGGCGGACGCCGGAACGCCGGCGACCGCCGTCGACGCGAGGAGCCCCGCGGTCGCGGCGGCCGCAACGCGGCGCAGGAGACCTCTCATTGGACGCAACCCCTAGTCCTTCTCCACCGGTGGCACGTTCTGCCCCGTGGCACTGCCTGCTCCGAAATCCGGGTCAGTTGCCATAAGTCGGCTGTTCATCATTGCCGCTCTTTTACACTGTTGGCCAGTCCAGGGGATCCACTACGCGTCAGCACGCCCGCTCCACTGGCCGGCGTCCGTGCCCCCGATCCGCGATGCCCGAGGAGATAGCCGCATGCCCCGTTCGGTTACGCGTTCGTCCCGGCCGACCCGGCAGGCGCACCGCGTGGCCGGTTCCGGCCTGACGCTCATCCTGGCGTTCGCGCTGGCCGTGACCGGATGCTCCAGCGACGACAAGGACAAGGCCGACGCGGTCGGATCGCCGCCGCCCTCGCCCAGCCAGCAGTCCGAGGCGGAGGCCAACGCCGCGCCCGGCGCGAAGAGCATGCGCCTGTCGCAGGGCCTGCGCAAGCCGGTGACCTACGACGACAAGATCACCGTGCAGGTCACCTCGATCCGCACGGTGCGCAACAGCAAGACGGGGCCGGGCGAGATGACCGGCCGCACCCTGACCATCTTCACGCTGCGCTTCACCAACGGCTCGTCGCGCACGCTGGACCTCAACCAGGTGCGGGTCGTGGCGCGCTACGGGGCGAAGGGCACGCAGGCCAGCCCGACCTCCTACGCCAACCTCAACGACTTCTACGGGACGGTGGCGCCGGGCAAGGCCAGGTCGGCGTCCTACGCCTTCGACCTGCCCACCTCCGGCTACGGCAAGGTCACGCTGGGCGTGAAGTTCAGCGAGACGCACAAGGTCGCCGTGTTTACGGGGGCCATAGAAGCCTGACCGAGCCGTTATGGTCGCCTTCCGGTAGCGGTCACACCCGCCTCGACCGTCCCACCGACCGGCTAGGGTTCGCGCTATGACCGGCAGCAGCACCCGCAGGACGTGGATCATCAGGGCGGCGGCCCTGCCGGCGGTCGCCGCCGTGGCCGTCCTGGGCTGGCTGGTGCCGCGCGGCGAGCAGCCCGCCCAGACGGTCGCCAACACCGCCGGCGCCGCCCAGGTCGGCAGCACCCGGTACCCGGCGCCCGACGGCGCCCTGTACGTCGCGCCGTCCGGAAGCGACTCGGCCTCCGGCGAGCGCGGCGCGCCGCTGCGCACCGTCGGCGCGGCCATCCGCCGCGCGCGCTCGGGCGACACCATCGTGCTGCGCGGCGGCACCTACCACGAGTCGGTCACCATCCCGGCCGGCAAGAAGCTGACCCTGCAGGCCTACCCGGGCGAGGCGGTCTGGTTCGACGGCAGCTCCCCGGTGACCGGCTGGGTCAAGCGCAACGGCGTGTGGGCCGTCGACGGCTGGACGGCCCGGTTCGACTCCTCGCCCAGCTACACCAAGGGCGCCGCCCCCAGCCGCGACGACGACTTCCGCTTCGTCGACCCGGCCCACCCCATGGCCGCCCACCCCGACCAGGTGTGGATCGACGGCGTCGCGCAGCGGCAGGTCGAGTCGCGCGCCCAGGTCAAGAGCGGCACCTTCTACGTCGACGAGGGCGCGCGGCGGCTGTACGTCGGCACCGACCCGCGCGGGCGGGCCGTGCGCGCCAGCACCCTCGCCGAGGGCATCACCGTGCGCGGCGCCGGGTCCACGCTGCGCGGCATCGGCGTGCGCCGCTACGCCACCTCGATCCCGCAGCTCGGCATGGTGAAGGTCGCGGCGCCGGACGTCACCGTCGAGAACGTGGCGCTCACCGACTCGGCCACCACCGGCCTGAGCGTGCTGGCCGCGCACGCCCGCATCCGCCGCGTCACCGCGACCCGCAACGGCATGCTCGGGGTGCACGCCAACCAGGCCGACGACCTGCGGCTGGAGGCGGTGCGCGCGGCCACCAACAACACCGAGCACTTCAAGCCGGCCCCGGTGGCCGGCGGCGTCAAGATCACCCGCTCCCGCAAGGTGGCGCTGGTCGGCGGCGCCGCCGTCGGCAACCGCGGCAAGGGCCTGTGGCTCGACGAGTCGGTCTACGACATCACGATCATCGGCAACCGCGTCGCCCGCAACAGCGACCACGGCATCTCCATCGAGCTGAGCGCCAAGGCGGTGGTCGCCGACAACGTCATCGCCGGCAACGGCGGCGACGGGCTGCGGCTCAACGACAGCGGCGACGCGCAGATCTGGAACAACACCCTGACCGGCAACGGCCGCACCGTCCACCTGGTGCAGGACCGCCGGCGCGCCACCGACCTGTCCACTCCCGGCCACGACCCGCGGCAGAAGCTGCCCGACCCGACCGTGCCGTGGCTGGTGCAGGACATCACGCTGGGCAACAACGTCCTCGCCGACGCCCGCTCGGGCGCGCCGTGCCTGCTGTGCGTGCAGGACCACTCCGAGCGTCCGCGCAGCGCCGAGCAGATGCGCATCACCGCCAACGGCAACGTCTACGTCCGCCCCGGCCGCGGCAGCCCGTTCTTCACGGTCGTCTGGCAGCGGGCGGGCGGCGCCGCCACCTTTGCCACCCTCGACGCCTTCCGGGCCCAGACCGGCCAGGAGAAGAAGGGCCTGGCCGTCGACGACCCCAACGCCGCCGCCCCCGACGGCCGGCTCGCCCCGCAGCCGAAGGGCCGCGCCCGCCCCACTCCCCTCCCCCTGCCGGAGCGCATAGCCAAGCTCGTCGAACGCCCCGCCGGCAGCCGCCACACCGGCGCCTGGAGCCTGTCCGCCCCCAACTGATCCCCCGCACCGCCCGCAGGCTTGGGTGAACGTGCACCTGGGCGGCGGTCGGGCGGTCATATTCTGTGGGGCGATTCGTTTTCGGGAGCGGCCGTTGAAGCTTGCCAAGGTGTCCCTCCTGCCGCGTCGGCGGCAGCGGGCTGTCGTGCCCAGCGCGGGCTGGTGGGTGGTCGTGCTGCCGCTCGCGCTCATGCTGTCCAGCGACTACAAGCTGCGCAGCCGCGATGTCGACCAGGCGGTCAGCGGCAGCGCCGACCTGACCGTGCTGGTCGAGATCGCGATCTACGGGGGCGCGGCGCTGTACCTGCACCACCGGTTCCGGCTGCGGCCTCCGGCGCGGCGGCCCACCGGGCTGCTGCTGGCCGCGTGGGCGTTCGCCGGATATGTGGCGCTGACGGCGCTGTGGTCGCCGTATCCGGCGCTCGGCGTGGTGCGCGGCGTGCAGCTGCTCATCACCATGACGGTGCTCTACACGGTCGCGACGCGCGCGCAGCCGCGGGACCTGCACCGGCTGGCGCACGCGTTCATCGTGATCGTGCTGCTGTCGGTCGTCATCGGCGTGGTGCATCCGTTCCCGCGCACCGCGCACACCCAGGAACGCTTCAACTGGCTGTACGTGCACCCCGTCATCGCGGGCGTGTACCTGGCCGTGGCGGTGCTGCTGGTCGTCAGCTACCTGGTGCGCCGCGAGCGGCCCGAGCACCGGCTCTGGCCTCCCGTGGTGTACCTGGGGGCCCTGGCGGTGCTGTGCGGCGCGCTGGTGGCCACCGGCACCCGGGGCGCGGCGCTGGGCTGCGCGGCCGGGCTCGTCGTCCTGCTGGCCACCGCGCGGGGGCCGCACGGCCGGGCCGACGTCATCGTGGTCGGCGCGGCCGTGGCGGTGCTGGCGGTGCTGGCGTTCTCCGACGAGATCATGGCGTTCGTGGCGCGCGGCGACACGGCCGACAAGCTGCTGTCCCTCAACTCGCGCACCGACCTGTGGAAGCTGGCGATGCGCGCCTACGCCGAGGAGCCGGTGTTCGGCCGCGGGCTGGGCGCCTCCCGGGGGCTGTTCCTGGACGACATCGGGCTGGGCGGCGGCCACAACGCGTTCGTCAACGCGCTGGTCGACAACGGCGCGGCCGGCGCCGCGATCTTCGCCGTGCTGCTGGTGGTCCTCGGCTTCGTGCTGCTGCTTCTGTGCCGGTACCGCCCGCTGCGGCCCGACGCGGGGCTGCTGCTGGGCCTGCTGGGGTTCTTCCTGGTGGACAGCATGACCACCGAGGGCCTGGCCACCCCCGCGAACGTGTCGGGGATCTGGTTGCTGATCATGGTGGCGTGGACGGAGACGCTGCGCCGCCAGGCCAGGGTGCTGGACGCGCCGCCGCCGGTGGCCGCGGCCCCGCCGCAGGAGGAGGCCGCCCCGGCGGGGGCGGCCGAACCCCAGCACGCGACGGCCGCTTTCTGAGGGATGTGGCATTCTTGCGCGTGTGGAACCACTCGGCATCAAAGGCGCGTTCTCGTTCACCCCGAAGATCCACGGTGACCACCGGGGGTCCTTCCACGAGTGGTTCCGGGCGGACGAGCTGCGCGCCCGGGTCGGGCACGAGCTGAACCTCGCCCAGGCCAACTGCTCGGTCTCGGCCAAGGGCGTGCTGCGCGGCGTGCACTTCGCCGACGTCCCGCCCGGGCAGGCCAAGTACGTCACCTGCCTGCGCGGCGCGATCCTCGACGTGGTGGTGGACCTGCGCGTCGGCTCGCCCGACTTCGGCCGCTGGGAGGCCGTCCGGCTGGACGACCGGACCCGCCGGTGCCTCTACATCGCCGAGGGGCTCGGGCACGCGTTCATGGCGCTCACCGACGACGCCACCGTCGTCTACCTGTGCTCCCAGCCGTACGCGCCGCAGCGCGAGCACGGCGTGCACCCGCTCGACCCCGACCTCGGCATCGCCTGGCCGCAGGACGTCGAGCCGGTGCTGTCGGCCAAGGACGCGGCCGCGCCGAGCCTGGCCGAGGCGCACAAGACCGGCCTGCTGCCCGACTACCGGACCTGCCTGGACTACTACGCCGAGCTCGGCCGGCCGGCCTGACGCGCGCCGCGGTCAGCGCAGCTCGGACGCGGTCAGCGCAGCTCGGGCCAGGCGGCGTGCAGGGCCTCGCGCCAGTGGCGCATCGGCGCCAGCCCCGCCTCCGCCCAGCGGGCGTGGCCGAGGACGCTGTAGGCGGGCCGCGGCGCGGGCCGCGGGAACCGGTCGGTCGTGGTCGGCCGGACGCGGTCCGGGTCGAGCCCGAGCAGGGTGAACACCTCGCGGGCCAGGCCGTACCAGGTGGTCTGCCCCGCGTTGGTGCCGTGGTAGACGCCCGGGGGCGCGTCCGACGACGCCAGCGCGATGATCTGCTCGGCCAGGTCGCCCGTCCAGGTCGGCTGGCCGTGCTGGTCGTCCACCACCTCGACGGTGTCGCGTTCGGCGGCCAGGCGCATCATGGTGCGGACGAAGCTGGCCCCGTGCGCCCCGTACAGCCACGCCGTGCGCACCACGTAGCCGCGCCCGGTGCCGAGGACGGCCCGCTCCCCCACGAGCTTGGTGCGGCCGTAGGCGCTGACGGGCGCCGGGGCGGCGTCCTCGGGGTAGGGGCGGTCGCTGCGGCCGTCGAAGACGTAGTCGGTGGATATCTGCACCAGGGTGGCGCCGACGTCCGCGCACGCGTCGGCCAGGGCTTCCACGGCGGTGCCGTTGACGGCCAGCGCGGCGTCCTCGTGCGTCTCGGCGTCGTCCACGGCCGTCCAGGCGGCGCAGTTGACCACCGTGGCCGGGCGGTGCTCGCGCAGGGCCCGCCGGACGGCGTCCGGCGCGCACACGTCGAGATCGGCGCGGGTCAGGGCGGCCACGTCGTGGCCGTGCGCGCGCAGGCGGTGCACCAGGTCGGTGCCGAGCATGCCGCCGGCGCCGATGACCAGCCAGCTCACCCGGCGTCCTCCGCCCGCTTCTTCAGCGGCTCCCACCACGCCCGGTTGTCGGCGTACCAGCGGATGGTCTCGGCGATGCCGTCGTCGAACGAGATGCGGGGCGCGTAGCCGAGACGGCGCAGCTTGGCGTCCGACAGCGAGTAGCGGCGGTCGTGGCCCTTGCGGTCGGGGACGTGCTCGACGCGGCTCCAGTCGGCGCCCAGCGCGTCCAGCAGCCGCCGGGTGAGCTCCCGGTTGGTCAGCTCGGCGGTGCCCGCGATGTGGTAGACCTCGCCGGGCTCGCCGCGCTCGGCGACCGTCTGGATGCCGCGGCAGTGGTCGGACACGTGGATCCAGTCGCGCACGTTGCCGCCGTCGCCGTACAGCGGGACGGTGCGGCCGTCCATGAGGTTGGTGACGAACAGCGGGATGACCTTCTCGGGGTACTGGTACGGCCCGTAGTTGTTGCCGCAGCGGGTGATGCTGACCGGCAGGCCGTGGGTGCGCGCGTAGGCGCGGGCGATCATGTCGCCGCCGGCCTTGGCCGCCGAGTACGGGGAGTTGGGCGCCAGCGGGGCGTCCTCGTCCCAGGAGCCGGTGTCGATGCTGCCGTACACCTCGTCGGTGGAGATCTGCACCACGCGCGGGACGCCCGCGTCCAGGCACGCCTGCATGAGGGTCTGCACGCCCAGCACGTTGGTGCGCACGAACTCGCCCGCGCTGGCGATGGACCGGTCGACATGCGACTCGGCGGCGAAGTTGAGCACCACGTCGTGCCCCGGCACGACCTCGGCGAGCAGTTCGGCGTCGCAGATGTCGCCGTGCACGAACGTGTAGCGGCCCTCGACCGGTTCGAGGTTGGCCAGGTTGCCCGCGTAGGTGAGCTTGTCCAGGACGGTCACCTCGGCGTCCGCCCACGCCGGGTAGCCGCCCGTCACCAGCTCGCGGACGTAGTGCGAACCGATGAACCCGGCCCCGCCGGTGACCAGTATCCGCCGGGCCCTCATTTGCTGATCTGCACTTTGCTGTGGTCTCCCAGGACGAGACGGTGTGCCCTCGGCACGGACGGAGCGGGCGTGACCCGTGCCTGCCTTCCGATGAGCGAGACCTCGATGCGTCCCACCCCGTCAATGGACGCGCCGCGCAGCACGATGGAGTACTCGATCTCGCTGTCGATCACCGTGCAGTCGCGGTCGATGGAGGTGAACGGGCCGATGTAGGAGTCGCGGACGACCGCGCCGGGGCCGATGATGGCGGGCCCGACGATGCGCGAGCCGCTGACGCGCGCGCCCTCCTCGACGACCACCCGGCCGATCAGCTCGCTGGCGGAGTCCACCTCGCCGGCCACCGCCGGCTCCAGGCCCTCCAGCACCAGCCGGTTGACCTCCAGCATGTCGGCGACGTTGCCGGTGTCCTTCCAGTAGCCGGACACCATCGTGGACTCCACCCGGTGCCCCTGGTCGATCAGCCACTGGATGGTGTCGGTGATCTCCAGTTCGCCGCGCCGGGACGGCTTGAGCCGCCGCACGGCCTCGTGCACGGCCGGACCGAACAGGTACACCCCGACCAGGGCCAGGTCGCTCTTGGGCCGTTCGGGCTTCTCCTCCAGCGCCACCACGCGGCCGGTGTCGTCGAGCTCGGCGACGCCGAACGCGCGCGGGTCGGACACCTTGGCGAGCATGATCTGGGCGTGCGGGCGCTCCTGGCGGAACCGCTCCACCAGGTCGTTGATGCCGCCGACGATGAAGTTGTCGCCGAGGTACATGACGAAGTCGTCGTCGCCGAGGAAGTCCCGGGCGATCAGTACCGCGTGCGCCAGCCCGCGCGGGGCGTCCTGCCGCAGGTAGGTGACCCGCACGCCGAACCGCGACCCGTCGCCGACCGCCTCCCTGATCTCGGCCTCGGTGTCGCCGACCACCACGCCGACCTCGCGGATGCCGGCGTCCGCGATGGCCTCCAGGCCGTAGAACAGCACCGGCTTGTTGGCGACCGGAACCAGCTGCTTGGCGAAGCTGTGGGTGATCGGCCGCAGGCGCGAACCGGACCCGCCCGCCAGGACGAGCGCCTTCACCGGGCGCTCCGGACGGCCGGGGTCGGGGGGAGGAAGGGTTTCACTGCGGCTCCAGCACGGCCAGGGACGTCGTTCGGCGACGTCGGTGACGAGGACGTGAACTCGACATTACCGGGATCCGACATGCGGGGACCCCGGCCGTCCGCCTTCGGACGGGCCGGGGCCGCCGCGGCGCGGGTCAGGACGCGCCGGTGATCATGCCTGCCGCGACGGTGTTGTTGGTGGCCTCGTCGATCAGCACGAACCCGCCGGTCAGCCGGTTGCGCGCGTACTCGTCGATGAACAGCGGCTGGGTGACGCGCAGGCTGATCCGGCCGATCTCGTTCAGCCCGAGCGCGCCGGCCTGCTCGTCGCGGTGCAGGGTGTTGACGTCCAGCCGGTAGTGCAGGTCCTTCACCAGCGCCTTGGCGGTGCGGGTGGTGTGCTTGATCAGCAGCCTGGTGCGGGGGGTGAGCTGCCGTTCGGGGGTCATCCAGCACACCATCGCCTCCAGGTCCTGGGCGACCTGCGGCCGGTTGTTCGGACGGGCGATCATGTCGCCGCGGGAGATGTCGATGTCGTCGGCCAGCCGCAGCGTCACCGACATCGGCGCGAACGCCTCGGTCACCGGCCCGTTCGGCCCGTCGATGTGGGTGATGGTGGTGGTGAGCCCGGACGGCAGGTGCACCACCTCGTCGCCCGGCTTGAGCACGCCGCCGGCGACCTGCCCGGCGTAGCCGCGGTAGTCGTGCAGCTCGGGGTCGGTACTGGCGTGCGGGCGGATCACGTACTGCACCGGGAACCGCACGTCGATCAGGTTGCGGTCGGAGGCGATGTGCACGTGCTCCAGGTGGTGCAGCAGCGACGTGCCCTCGTACCACGGCATGTTCACCGACCGCTGCACCACGTTGTCGCCGTGCAGCGCCGAGATCGGGATGAAGGTCAGGTCGCCGACCTCCAGCTTGGCGGCGAACGCGGTGAACTCGTCCACGATCGACTCGAACACCGCCTGGTCGTAGTCGACCAGGTCCATCTTGTTGACCGCCACCACCAGGTGCGGCACCTTCAGCAGCGTCGCCAGGAACGCGTGCCGGCGGGACTGCTCCAGGATGCCCTTGCGCGCGTCCACCAGGATGATCGCCAGGTCGGCGGTGGACGCCCCGGTCACCATGTTGCGGGTGTACTGGATGTGGCCCGGCGTGTCGGCGATGATGAACTTGCGGCGCGGGGTGGCGAAGTAGCGGTACGCCACGTCGATGGTGATGCCCTGCTCGCGCTCGGCGCGCAGCCCGTCGGTCAGCAGGGCCAGGTTGGTGTGCTCCTCGCCGCGGTCGGCGCTGGTGCGCTCCACCGCCTCCAGCTGGTCCTCGAAGATCGACTTGGAGTCGTACAGCAGCCGCCCGATCAGCGTGGACTTGCCGTCGTCCACGGACCCGGCGGTGGCGAACCGCAGCATGTCCATCGGCTTGCCCTGGGGCGCGGCGGCGTCCTGGGCGGTGTCGGCGGCGGCCATCAGAAGTAGCCCTCCTTCTTGCGGTCCTCCATCGCGGCCTCGCTGGTGCGGTCGTCGGCGCGGGTCTGCCCCCGCTCGGTGATCCTGGTCGCGGCGATCTCCTCGATCACCTCGTCCAGCGTGGTCGCGGTCGACTTGACCGCCCCCGTGCAGGACATGTCGCCCACCGTGCGGTACCGCACCATCGCCTCGAACACCGGCTCGTCGTCGCCCCGGTTGGCGAACGGGTTGTCGTCCAGCAGCAGCCCGTCGCGCTCGAACACCCGCCGGGTGTGCGCGAAGTAGATGGACGGGATCTCCAGGCCCTCACGCCGGATGTAGTCCCAAACGTCCAATTCTGTCCAGTTGGACAGCGGGAACACCCGCACGTGCTCGCCCTGCCGGATCCGCGTGTTGTACAGGTTCCACAGCTCGGGCCGCTGGTTCTTGGGGTCCCACTGGCCGAACTCGTCGCGGAACGACACCACCCGCTCCTTGGCGCGCGCCTTCTCCTCGTCGCGGCGGGCGCCGCCGAACGCGGCGTCGAAGCGGTGCTCCTCGATGGCGTCCAGCAGGGTGGTGGTCTGCAGCCGGTTGCGGGAGGCCCAGCGGCCGGTCTGCTCCACCACGCGGCCCTTGTCGATCGACTCCTGGACGGACGCCACGACCAGCCGCACGCCCAGCTCGGCCACCCGCCGGTCGCGGAACTCCAGCACCTCGGGGAAGTTGTGGCCGGTGTCGACGTGCATCACCGGGAACGGGATCGGCGCCGGCCAGAAGGCCTTGTGGGCGAGGTGCAGCATCACGATGCTGTCCTTGCCGCCCGAGAACAGCAGCACCGGCCGCTCGAACTCGGCCGCCACCTCCCGGATGATGTGAATGGACTCCGCTTCAAGGACGTCAAGCTGAGACAGCAGGTAATCGCAGCGCTGCATGGTCTGGGGTTCTCTCCACGCTCTCTGGCAGATGCACCGGTGGCCGGGATGACGCCGTCCCCGCGGGTCGGGGCGGGCGGTCCGGCCGGCTCAGCCCGGCAGGGCCGCGCCCACGTCCCGGATGCCGGTCAGCAGCATCGATGCCGACACGGGGTGACAGACAAGGATATCCGGCAGCCGGGGGTCCTTCTGGTTGTAGCGGGGCGGGGTGCCGTCGACGCGGGACACGTGGGCGCCCGCGGCCAGCGCGACGGCGGCCGGTGCGGCCGAGTCCCATTCGTACTGCCCGCCCGCGTGGACGTAGACGTCGACCTCGCCGAGCAGCACCGCGGCGATCTTCGCCCCGGCCGAGCCGATGGGCACCGGCTCGACCCCGCGGTCGAGGCGCTCGACCAGCGCGTCCAGGAACTTGGGCGGCCGGGTGCGGCTGACCGCGACGCGCAGCCTCCCGGGTGCGGGCTCGGGGGTGCGCAGCGGGCGGTCGGGCGCGCCGTCCCACGGGCTGACGAGCGCGCCGCCGGGCGCCGTGCGGAGCGTCACCCCCCGCGCGGGCAGCGCGACGGCTCCCGCGACGAGTTCGCCGGCCCGCCACAGCGCCACATGGACGGCCCAGTCGGTGCGGCCCTCCTCGCCGAACTCGCGGGTGCCGTCGAGCGGGTCGACGATCCACACCCGGTCGGCGTCCAGCCGCGCCAGGTCGTCCTTGCCCTCCTCCGACAGGACGGCGTCGGCGGGGCGGCGCTCGGCCAGCGCGGCGGTCAGGAACTCGTGGGAGCGCAGGTCACCGGCCTTCTTCAGGGCGTCGACGTCGGCGAACCCCTCCTTGCGCACCTCCAGCAGCAGCCGCCCGGCGCCGCGGGCCAGCGCTGCCGCCAGGGCATGGTCATCCTGCGGGCTCTGCGTCATCACTCGCCATTTCCTGCTCGCCTGATCGCTCTGGTCTCCATTGTCGCCTACACCGCCTGTCCAACCCGCGGCCGGGGTCGCGCGTCCTCTTCCGGACGCCTCCCGGACGCCCGCACGGGTTCAGGCGGCGGCCGCGGGCGGGCTAGTAGGCGCCGGAGCCGCGGACCACGGCCGACCAGGTCTTCCAGAGGATGAGCAGATCGAGGGCGAGCGACCAGTTGTCCACGTAGCGCAGGTCGAGCCGGACCGACTCCTCCCAGGACAGGTCCGAGCGCCCGCTCACCTGCCACAGCCCGGTCAGGCCCGGCTTGACGGCCAGCCGCCGGTAGACGTCGCCGCCGTAGCGGGCGACCTCCTCCGGCAGCGGCGGCCGCGGCCCGACCAGCGACATGTCGCCGCGCAGCACGTTGAACAGCTGCGGCAGCTCGTCCAGCGAGTAGCGGCGCAGCTTGCGGCCGATCGGGGTGATCCGCGGATCCTTGCGGATCTTGAACAGCACCCCGTCGTGCTCGTTGTGCACCAGCAGCTCGGTCTTGCGGGCCTCGGCGTCGACCACCATCGTGCGGAACTTCAGCACGGTGAACTCGCGGCCGTCGCGGCCCACCCGGGTCTGCTTGAACAGCACCGGCCCCTTGCTGGTCAGCCTGATGAGCAGGGCGACGGTCAGCAGCAGCGGGCTGAGCAGCACCAGCGCGACCAGCGCCCCCACCCGGTCGAACAGGTCCTTGACGACCTGGCGGCCGCCGTCCAGCTCGGGATGCTCCACGTGCAGCAGCGGCAGCCCGGACACCGGGCGGATGGAGATGCGCGGCCCGGTCACGTCCATCAGCGCGGGCGCCACCACCAGCTCCACGTCGTCGCGTTCGAGCTGCCAGGCCAGGCGGCGCAGCGCCACCCCGTCCATCTCCGGGCAGGCCAGCACCGCCACCGAGTCGGCGCCCGCCCGCTCCACGACGGCCGCGGTCTCGCGGAAGTCGCCCAGCACGGGGACGCCCTCCACCTCGGTGACCGCGTCCTCGCCCTCGACCAGCGCGGGCGGCAGGCACACCGCGACGATGTCCATGCCGTGGTAGCGCTTCTGCCGCAGCAGCCGGATCAGGTCGGCGACGGACGTGCGGTGCCCCACGGCGACGACGCGCCGCATGCACTCGCCCTCCCAGCGCCGCCGGTGCAGCCACTTGCGCAGCCGGTAGCGCGCCACCAGGCCGAGGAAGGTGCCGAGCGGCAGCGCCATCACCACGTAGCCGCGGGCCACCTCGGTCTTGGTGGCGTAGGCGACGATCGCCACGGTGGCGGTGAGGATGAACCCCGCGCGCAGCACGCGGTGGAACTCCTCGTAGCCGACGCCGATGTAACGGGGCTGGTAGGCGCGGCACAGCGCCAGGATCGGCAGCCACGCCAGCGGCAGGGCGACGGTCAGCGCGACGTACGGCAGCGTGAACTCGCCCGGCATGCCGGGGAAGCGCAGCACGAACGCGATCGCGCCGGCGGTGAGCATGCTGAGGAAGTCCAGGGTCAGCGCACGCCGGCGGTAGGAGTTCGTCCAGTTGACCGGATTCCCCTGCCGCGGCCTGTCCTGCTCGGACGCGTCCGCCACCTGGACCCTGTCAACGACGGCCATAGACGTCTCACCACCCCTGCCACATGCGCCCCGTAAGACGAGGTCCACCTCGGAGACGGCTGAACGGCCTTTGAGGTTCACATGTGTGCGAACCTCAGATGGCCGCATCTTAGGGACGCTTCACCCCGCGGGGCTCGCAAAACGGACGGTCAGCCGCGGTTTTGTTACCCAAGCTAAAGGATCGGCTCACCGCGGGGGCCCAAAATGGTGACCTTTCGGAGGCCACCCCCGGGCGCGGCCCGCCGATCAGGACGCGTGGAAAAGGTTCTGGGCCGCACCGAGCCCCCGGGTGAGCAACGCCTCCACCGCGTCGGCGGCGCGCTCGACGTGCAGGTCCAGCTCCTTGCGCTCGGCGGCCGAGAAATCCTTGAGGACGAACGCGGCCGGATCCATGCGTCCGGGGGGACGCCCCACGCCGAAGCGGATCCTCAGGTAATTCCTGTCGCCCAGCGACTTGGTGATCGACCGCAACCCGTTGTGGCCATTGTCACCGCCGCCCTGCTTGAGCCGTATCGCACCGTAAGGGATGTCCAACTCGTCGTGCACGATGACGACGCGTTCGACGGGGACCTTGAAGAAGTCGCGCAGCCCTTTCACCGGGCCGCCCGAGTCGTTCATGTAACTGCGGGGCTTGGCGAGCACGACGCGCTCGCCCGCCAGGCGCCCCTCGACCACCTCGGCGCGCCCGCGGTGCGCCTTGAACCGGCCGCCGACCCGCCCGGCCAGCGCGTCCAGCACCATGAACCCGGCGTTGTGCCGGTTGCCCGCGTACGACGGCCCCGGGTTGCCCAGGCCGACCACGAGCCACGGCTCGGCGCTCACCACCGCACCTCCTCAGCGCGTGTCGTCCCAACCGACGGTCCGGCGCGCCCCCCGAAACGACCGCCCGGCACGCCCGACGGCCCCCGCCGGTGCGCGACCGGCGGGGGCCGTCGACGGTCTCGTGCCGCGCGCGGCGACGCGCGCCCGGCGGAAGACTGCTCGGCCGTGCGAGTACTCGGCTACTCGGCCGACGCGGCGGCGGGCGCGGCCTCCGCCTCGGCCTCCTCGGCCGCGGCCTCGGCGGCCGGGGCGGTGGACGCCGAGGCGTCGCCGATCTGCAGGATCAGCGTCTCCTCGTCGGTGGCCAGCGACACCCCGGTCGGCAGCTTCAGGTCCTTCGCCAGGACCTGCGTGTCCACCGCCAGGCCGGTGACGTCGACCTCCACGGCCTCGGGGATGTGCGTGGCCTCGGCCTCCACGGACAGCTGCACGACCTCCTGCGCCACCCGGCCGCCGGCCACGACGTCGCCGACGACGTTCACCGGGATCTCGACGGTGACCTTCTCACCGCGCGAGACCAGCAGCAGGTCGACATGCTCCAGGAACCCCTTGATCGGGTCCCGCTGCACGTCCTTGGGCAGGGCCAGCTCGCTGCCGCCGTTCAGGCCCTCGACGCGCAGCAGCACGTTGGGGGTCTTGAGCGCGAGCATCAGCTCGTGCCCGGGCAGCGAGATGTGCTGCGGGGCGGTGCCGTGGCCGTAGAGGACGGCGGGCACCTTGCCGGCCCGGCGGGCCCGCCGTGCGGCCCCCTTACCGAACTCGGTGCGCGGCTCGGCGGCGATGCGTACCTCGGACACGGCGAAAACTCCTCGTTCTTGCGATCCACGGCCGTCCGGTCACGGACGTCCGCTACGGACAAAGCGATCAGGCGGTTGCTCGATGCGTCGGGCGCCTCGAAGACTCTGTGCGTTCCCCCGGGGAGCGGGTGTCCGACGCGGAGCCGCACTGAACGACCCGGGGCTTACGCAGGTTCCCCGAGTTTAGCCGATGTGCGACCGCCCGAGCGCCCGCAGGGCGCCGGTTACCGGGCCGCCGGTCAGCTGTGGCCGCCGAAGAGGCTGGTCACCGAGCCGTCGCTGAACACCTCGTTGATGGCGCGCGCCACCAGCGGGGCGATGGACAGCACGGTCAGCTTGTCGAACTGCTTCTCCTCCGGGATCGGCAGCGTGTTGGTCAGCACGACCTCGGAGATGCGCGAGTTCTTCAACCGGTCCACCGCCGGACCCGACAGCACGCCGTGCGTGGCGGCCACGACGACGCGGCTGGCGCCGTGGTCGAACAGCGCGTCGGCCGCCTTCACGATGGTGCCGCCGGTGTCGATCATGTCGTCCACCACCACGCAGGTGCGGCCCTCCACCTCGCCGACCACGTCGAACACCTTGACCTCGTTGGCCACGTCCGGGTCGCGCTTCTTGTGGATGATCGCCATCGGCACGCCGCCCAGCCGGTCGCTCCACCGCTCGGTCACCCGCACCCGGCCGGCGTCCGGCGCGACCACGGTGACCTGCGACAGGTCCAGCCGCTTCTCGAAGTGCGAGGCCAGCAGGTCCAGCGCGAACAGGTGGTCGACGGGCCCGTCGAAGAAGCCCTGGATCTGCGCGGTGTGCAGGTCCACGGTGATCAGGCGGTGCGCGCCGGCGGTCTTGAACAGGTCGGCCATCAGCCGGGCCGAGATCGGCTCGCGGCCGCGGTGCTTCTTGTCCTGGCGGGCGTAGCCGAAGAACGGGGCCACGACGGTGATCCGTTTGGCGGACGCCCGCTTCAGCGCGTCCACCATGATCAGCTGCTCCATGATCCATTGATTGATGGGAGCCGTGTGACTCTGGATCACGAAGGCGTCCGAACCGCGGACCGACTCCAGGAAGCGCACGAACGTCTCACCGTTGGCGAAGTCGTACGCCGAGGTCGGCGTGAGCTCGACGTCGAGGTTGGCGGCCACTTCCTTGGCCAGGTCCGGGTGGGCTCGGCCGGTGAAGAGCATCAGCTTCTTCTGGCCGTTCGCCATGATCCCACTCACCTCTGACAACTCCCCCTCAATGGATGGTTCTTACGTGGGTGTTGTCCCCACTCCACGCACGCCGAAAGAAGCCGTTCGGCGGTTTCGCAGGGATTCTGATGTCGTTGTGCGTGGGGAGGACCCCCACCCGCCCGCCGACCGGAGGAACCCGGCCGATGAGCCGTCGCACGCGGACGCGCGGCTGCCCGCGCCCGCGCTCCGCCGACGGACCTCTTCGTCGGCCGGCGGACGCTGCCGTCGGCGGGGCGCGCACGCCCCGCCCGCCCGCCGCCCGGACGGCACCGGACGGCGGCTGTCATCGGGCCTGTCGGCCATCACCCGGACTCACGGCCCTCGTTTCGGCCAGGCGGCCGTCAGCGGGCGTCGCGGCCGTCCTCGTCGACGGCGGCCCGTTCCCTGGCGCGGCGGGCCGCCTCCGCGGCGGGCGTGCCCGCGCGGCGGCGCTCCACCCAGCCCTCGACGTTGCGCTGCCGCCCGCGGGCGACCGCCATCGCCCCCGGCGGCACGTCCTGCACGATCACCGAGCCGGCCGCGGTGTACGCGCCGTCCCCGACGGTGACCGGCGCGACGAGCATGGTGTCGCTGCCGACCCGGGCGTGGTCGCCGACCACGGTGCGGTGCTTGCTGACGCCGTCGTAGTTGACGAACACGGTGCTGGCGCCGATGTTGCTGCCCTGCCCGATCTCGGCGTCGCCGACATAGGTCAGGTGCGGCACCTTCGACCCCTCGCCGACCTGGGCGTTCTTCATCTCGACGTAGGTGCCGGCCTTGGCCTTGCGGGCCAGCCGCGTGCCGGGCCGCAGGTAGGCGTAGGGGCCGACCGACGCCTGCGGGCCGATCTCGGCCTCGACGCACACCGCGTTGACCACGGTGGCGTCCGCGCCGACCCGGGTGTCGGTGAGCGTGCAGCCGGGGCCGACCCGCGCGCCCTCGGCGAGGTGGGTGCGGCCGTGCAGCTGGGTGCCCGGCAGGATCTCGACGTCCCGCTCGATGGTCACGTCCACGTCGATCCACGTGGTGGCCGGGTCGACGACGGTGACCCCGGCCCGCATGTGCGCCTCCAGCAGCCGGTCGTTGAGCTGCCGCCGCGCCTGCGCGAGCTGGACGCGGTCGTTGACGCCCTGCGTCTCCACCCAGTCGGGGGCCAGGTGCGCCCCGGCGCGGTGGCCGTCGCCGCGCAGGATCTCCACCACGTCGGTCAGGTACTCCTCGCCGCCGGCGTTGTCGGTGGTGACCCGCTTGAGCGCGGCGCCCAGCAGCGTCCCGTCGAAGGCGTACATGCCGACGTTGACCTCGCGGATGGCGCGCTGCTCGTCGGTGGCGTCCTTGTGCTCGACGATCGCGGCGACCGAGCCGTCGGCCGCGCGCAGGATGCGCCCGTAGCCGGCGGGGTCGGGGATCTCGGTGGTCAGGACGGTGGCGGCGTTGCCCTCGTCCTCGTGGGTGCGCACCATCGCGGCGAGCGTGCCGCCGCGCAGCAGCGGGTGGTCGCCGTTGGTGACGACCACGGTGCCGCGCAGCTCGCCGACCTGCTCCAGGACGGTGCGGACCGCGTGCCCGGTGCCGCCCTGCCGCTCCTGGACGACCGCCTCGGCCTTGGGCCAGTCGCGCTCCAGATGGGCGAGCACCTGCTCCCGGCGGTGCCCGACGACCACGATCAGCCGTTCGGGGTCCAGCTCCTCCGCGGCGGCCAGCACATGGCCGAGCATGGTGCGCCCGCCCAGTTCGTGGAGGACCTTCGCGGTACGGGACTTCATCCGGGTGCCCTCGCCCGCGGCGAGGACGATGACGGCAGCCGGGCGGCTAGCGCTCACTGGGAGGCTCCTCGGCATCGCGGTTGGGAACTCGGCACGGGCGCAACCGTATGGAGATGTCCAACAGGCTGGCGACCTGCCCGAATGGGGGGCAGGCGGCAGGCCGCGGCTCACCCGACATCGGAAGGATACCGCCCGTCTGCCTTCTGTCACCCCGGGGGCGGTACGTCCTTTCCGGTCCGCTACCAGGCAGGGTGCGCCATGGGACCGGCGGGACGGGTGCGGTGCGCCGCCGCGTCGGCGTCACGACGATGGAGCTCCCGGGGGAGGATTCGAACCTCCGTTGACTGAACCAAAATCAGTAGTCCTGCCCCTAGACGACCCGGGACCGGCCGAACCCGGGCGGCCCCGTACAAGGGGCGCCGGTTCGCCGGGCTTAACGATACCGACTCCCTTCACAGGGGCCCACCTCTATTTCCCCGCCCCTGGGGGGCATTCGGGGGGATCTTCGCCGTCCGCGCGGACTCGCCCGGACACGCGGCGTGAACACTTTGTGACGCGCTGATCGTGGTTTAGGGCGGCCGAAGACGAGCACGTGAGACAGGTGACAGACGGCCGCCACGGCAAGGAGGCCGGGGCGGCGAACTTCGCGGCGGTGTCGCGCGTTCGTGCGGGGAGGGCTGCGCAAGCGCTCCACGCCCGTTCTCCGAGCGGAGGCTGCGGACGGTGTGCGGCCGTGCGACCGGCGTGAGTTTTGTGACCGCTGGGACAGATTCCCACCGATTTTACGAATCGGGCCTGTCCAACTTACGGCAGCGTAGGTTACGGTGGCGTAGGTACGGTTGGTTCCGAGTCGCAGGAAGTGGTGACCGCATGACTTCAGCCCCCGTCCTCGATCCCCCTCGCCGAGAGCCTCGTCCCGAGATCGAGCCGGAGCCGCAGGGGATGTTCGAACGGGTCCTCGTCGCGGTGTTCACCGGCGTCCCGTTCCTCGCCCTGTTCGCCGCCGTCCCCATGGCCTGGAACCGCATCCTCGGCTGGACGGACGTGGTGCTGGCCGTCGTCTTCTACCTGGTCTCCGCCGCCGGCATCACCGTCGGCTACCACCGCTACTTCACCCACGGCTCGTTCAAGGCCCGCCGCTGGCTGAAGATCGCGCTCGGGGTGGCCGGCAGCCTGGCCATGGAGGGCGCGGTCATCACCTGGGTGGCCGACCACCGGCGCCACCACAAGCACTCCGACAAGGAGGCCGACCCGCACTCGCCGTGGCGGTTCGGCAACGACTGGAAGGCGCTGACCAAGGGACTGGCCTGGGCGCACTACGGCTGGCTCTTCGACGGCAACCGCACCTCCAAGGAGCGGTTCGCCAAGGACCTGCTGCGCGACCGCGACGTGATGCGGGTGCACCGGTTCTTCCCGGCGCTGGTCGCGGTGTCGCTGCTGCTGCCCGCCGCGCTCGGCGGCCTGCTCACCATGTCCTGGCAGGGCGCGCTGACCGCGTTCTTCTGGGCCGGGCTGGTGCGCGTCACCCTGGTCCACCACGTCACGTGGTCGGTCAACTCGATCTGCCACGTGTTCGGCAAGGAGGACTTCGAGGTGCGCGACAAGTCCCGCAACGTATGGTGGCTGGCCATCCCGTCGCTGGGCGAGTCGTGGCACAACCTGCACCACTCCGACCCCACCTGCGCGCGGCACGGCGTGCTGAAGGGGCAGATCGACATCAGCGCCCGGATCATCTGGGCGTTCGAGAAGGCCGGCTGGACCTACGACGTCCGCTGGCCCAACGAGGAGCGCCTGGCGGCCAAGCGCAAGCGCGCGAAGCAGGCCGCCTGAGCGAGACAATTGGCGATGTGACTGAACCTGCCCCCCGGTCGAGACGCAAGCGCATGACCGGAAAGGAACGACGGGAGCAGCTGCTCACCATTGGACGCACACTCTTCGCCGAGCGCGGCCTGGACGGCACCTCGGTCGAGGAGATCGCCGGCGCGGCGGGCGTGTCCAAGCCGGTCGTGTACGAGCACTTCGGCGGGAAGGAAGGGCTCTACGCGGTGGTGGTGGACCGGGAGTTCGAGAAACTCCTCGCCCTGATCACCGAGGCGCTGACCTCGGCCATCCACTACCGCAGCAAACTGGAGAAGGCGGCGCTGGCGCTGCTGGCCTACATCGAGGAGAACCCCGACGGGTTCCGCATCCTGGTGCGCGACTCGCACGGCGGCACCGGGACCGGCAGCTTCGCCAGCCTGCTGAGCGAGATCGCGGGCGAGGTCGAGTACGTCCTCGCCCGTGAGTTCGACCGGCACGGGTACGACGACAAGAACGCGCCGATGTACGCGCAGATGCTGGTCGGCATGGTGGCGCTGATCGGGCAGTGGTGGCTGGACGTGCGCAAGCCCAAGCGCGAGGAGGTCGCCGCGCATCTGGTCAACCTGGCGTGGAACGGCCTGTCCAGCCTGGAGCCGCGCCCGTCCCTGGACCCCAAGCGCCGCCGCAAGGAACGCGAGCGCATGGAGAAGGCGGCGGAGAAGGCCGCCGCCAAGGCCGAGAAGGCCCAGCGCAAGCAGGCCCGCCGCGCCGAGGAGCACTGAGCCGGCCGCGGCGGCGCGGGGCGGCCGGGGCGGTGTTCCCCCGGCCGCCCTTCGTTTGCGCATCCGTTCCGCCCGCCGCGCGGGCGGCGCCGGACCGGCCCTGCCGTTCCGCAGGCCGGGCGGGCGCGGACATACTGAGCCGGTGGCCGCGTGAAGTTCGTTCGTGCGGCCACCGGCCGGGGTCGCCGGGCTCGGATCGCGAGTCCGGGGTCTGGGCGGCGCGCCGGGTGCGGCGCGCCTGGATGCCGCCCGTCGCGCGAGCCGGCACACCAGGGGAAAGGTTCGCTTCTCGCGCGGCGGGCGGCACCACGCTCTAGGGGCCCTCGCGGGCGGCCGCCACGACGAAGATCCGGCGGAACGGGAAGACCGTCCCGGCCGGGGTGGACGGGTAGGCGCCGCGCAGACACGCGCCGTAGACGTCGAGGAACTCGGTCGCCTCGGCGGGCCCGAGCGCGGCGAGCACGGGGCGCAGCGCGGTGCCCTTGACCCATTCGAGCACCGGGTCGTCGCCGTGCAGGACCTGCAGGTAGGTGGTCTCCCAGGCGTCGACCGCGCAGCCGTGCCGGGTCAGCAGGTCGAGGTAGCCGGCGGCGTCGCGCACCGGGGCCGGCCGGGCCAGTCCGCCCAGGCGGTGGCGCCAGCGCGGCGACTCGCACAGCTCGCGCAGCAGGACGTGGCTGGGCGCGTCGAAGTTGCCGGGGACCTGGAAGGCCAGCCGACCGCCCGGGGCGAGCGCCTCGGTCGCCCAGCGGACCAGCAGGTCCTCATGACCGGGCACCCAGTGCAGGACGGCGTTGGAGACGATCAGGTCGACCGGTTCGGCGGGCCGCCACGTCGCGACGTCCCCGACGGAGAAGTCGAGCCGCCCGGGGATCGCGTGCGCGCGGGCCGCGGCGATCATCTCGGCGGAGCTGTCGAAGGCCTCGATCCGCGCCTCGGGCCAGCGGCGGGCCAGCTCGGCGGTCAGCTCGCCCGAGCCGCAGCCCAGGTCGGCGACGCGCCGCGGCGCGGCCAGATCGACGCGTGCGAGCAGCTCGGCGAACGGACGGGAGCGCTCGGCGGCGAACGCCCCGTACTGCGCCGGATCCCACACGGCGGCCCCTGCTTGTCTCGACATCGAGATACATCATGCCCGGCTCATATCTTGATGTCAAGAAAGTCGTCTCGATATCAAGACGAGTAGGCTGTGCGCATGCAGGATGAGGTCGACCGGCTGGTCGAGGCGTGGCACGCCGAGCGGCCCGATCTCGACGTGCGGCCGCTGCACGTCCTCAGCCGCGTGTCCCGGCTGGCGCGCCATCTGGACCGTGCCCGGCGCGCCGTGTTCGCCGCCCACCGGCTGGAGCCCTGGGAGTTCGACGTGCTCACCGCGCTGCGCCGGGCGGGCGCCCCCTACCAGCTCAGCCCGGGCCGCCTGCTGCGCGCCACGCTGGTCACCTCGGGCACCATGACCAACCGGATCGACCGGCTGGCCGCCGCCGGGCTGGTCGAGCGGCATCCCGACCCGCAGGACAAGCGCGGCGTGCTGGTGCGGCTCACCGCGGCCGGCCGGGCCCGGGTGGACGCGGCGTTCGCCGACCTGCTGGACCGCGAGCACGCCATCCTGGAGTCGCTCACCCCCGAGCAGCGCGACGCGCTGGCCGGGCTGCTGCGCACCCTGCTGATCCCGTTCGACGCCGACGCCGAAGCCGCGCCGCGGAACCCGGCGTGACGGCTCGGCCGGCCGCTCGGCCGGCCGCTCAGCCGGCCTCCTCGGCGAGCATCAGCCACTGCTCCTCGACCTGCGCGGCCTCGGCCTGGACGGCCTTCAGCTCGGCGTCCAGCTCCTGGAGGCGCTCGTAGTCGGTGGCGTGCGCGGCGAGCAGCTCGTGCAGTTCCGCCTGGCGTGCGGCGAGCTTGTCGAGCCGCCGTTCGAGCCGGTCGAGCTCCTTGCGGGCCCGCCACGCCTGGGCGGAGCTCTTCGGCTTGGCCTCGGGCGCCGTGGCCTCCTTGGACGCCCTGGCGGCGGGCGCCCCGCCGGTGCGGGCGGCCGACGTGCGGGTGGGGGCCGCGCCGCGGCGCCGGCGGTCCAGGTACTCGTCCACCCCGCCGGGCAGCAGCGACAGCCTGCCGTCGCCCAGCAGCGCCATGACGCGGTCGGTGACGCGCTCCAGGAAGTAGCGGTCGTGGCTGACGACGACGAGGGTGCCGGGCCAGCCGTCGAGCAGGTCCTCGACCTCGTTGAGCGTCTCGATGTCCAGGTCGTTGGTGGGCTCGTCGAGCAGCAGGACGTTCGGCTCGTCCATCAGCAGCCGCAGCAGCTGCAGCCGGCGCCGCTCGCCGCCGGACAGGTCGCCGACCGGCGTCCACTGCCGCTCACCCCGAAAGCCCAGCCGCTCCAGCAGCTGGCTCGCGGTCCACTCGCGCTTGCCGACGGTGATGCGCCGCCTGATCTCCTCGACCGACTCCAGCACCCGGCGGCCCGGGTCGAGCTCCGCCAGGTTCTGCGACAGGTGCGCCAGGCGGACGGTCTTGCCGCGCACGACCCGCCCCGCCGCCGGGGTGACGCCGCCGTCCAGCAGCCGCAGCAGCGTGCTCTTGCCGCTGCCGTTGACGCCGACCAGCCCCACCCGCTCGCCGGGGCCCAGCCGCCAGGTCAGGCGCTCGAACAGGTCCGTGCCGCCGACCGTGACGGTGGCGTCCTCCACGTCGATGACGGTCTTGCCGAGCCGCGCGGTGGCGAACCGGGTCAGCTCCACGGTGTCGCGCGGCGGCGGCTCGTCGGCGATCAGCGCCTGCGCCGCCTCCACCCGGAACTTGGGCTTGGACGTGCGGGCCTGGGGGCCGCGGCGCAGCCAGGCCAGCTCCTTGCGCAGCAGGTTCCGCCGCTTGGCCTCGGCGGCCGCCGCGATGCGCGCCCGCTCGGCCTTGGCCAGCACGTACGCCGAGTAGCCGCCGTCGTAGCGTTCGACGCGGCCGCCGACGACCTCCCAGGTGCGGTCGGTGACCTCGTCCAGGAACCACCGGTCGTGCGTGACGACCAGCAGCGCCGTGCCGCGGGCCCTCAGGTGCCGGGCCAGCCAGTCGATGGCCTCGATGTCGAGGTGGTTGGTGGGCTCGTCCAGCACCAGCAGGTCGTGCTCGGGGACCAGCAGCCGGGCCAGCGCGACGCGGCGCCGCTCGCCGCCGGACATCCCGGCGACGGGCGCGTCCAGGTCCAGATCGGCCAGCAGGCCGGCGAGCACGTCGCGGACGCGGGTGTCGCCCGCCCACTCGTGCTCGGCGCGGTCGCCGAGCACCAGCGACCGCACGGTCGCCCCCTCGGGGAACTCGTCCCGCTGGGTCAGGTATCCGAGCCGCAGCCCGCGCGCGTGGGTGACGCGGCCCTCGTCCGGCTCGATCCGCCGGGCGATGATCGACACCAGGGTGCTCTTGCCGCCGCCGTTGCGTCCCACGACGCCGACGCGGTCGCCGTCGTCGAGGCCGAGCGACACCGACTCCAGCAGCGGGACCGGCCCGTAGGCCTTGCCGACGTTCTCCAGATTGATCAGATTCACGACGTCCTCAAGGCTACCGATCCCGCCAGGTGCGCGGCTCGCACGGCGTCAGCCGCCGAACGGCCCCTGCCCATAAGGCGCCTGCCCGTACTGCTGCGGCCCCTGGCCGTACGGGGGCTGCTGGGCGGGCGGGTAGGGCGCCGGCGCGTCGCTCTTCCTGACCATGACGGCGACCACCACCACGAGCGCCGCCAGCACGACCACGCCCAGGAGCACGAACAGGACCAGGAGGAGGGAAGAGACCATGCCGGGCTCCCAGGTGAGGACGGACTAGACGACGGTGGCGCCGGGAACGGGGCCGTGAGCGCACAGCAGGGAGGCGGCGACGCCCTTCTCCGCCAGGGCCGCGGCCAGGTCGGCGGCGTGGGCGCCGGTCTCGGCGAGAAAGGCGCACGTGGGGCCCGAGCCGGAGACCAGCGCGCCCAGGGCGCCGAGTTCCAGGCCGGCGTCGAGGGTGCGGCGCAGCTCCGGCTTCAGCGACAGCGCGGCCGGCTGCAGGTCGTTGTGCAGGGCCGCGCCGAGCTCCTTGGCGTCGCCCGAGGCCAGGGCGGCGGCGAGCGCGTCGGACGCCTCGGGCGGCGGGACGTCGCGCCCTTCGCGCAGCCGGTCGCACTCGGCGTAGACGGCGGGCGTGGACAGGCCGCCGTGGGCGGTCGCGAACACCCAGTGGAAGGTGCCGCCGGTGGGCAGCGGGGTCAGCCGCTCGCCGCGGCCCAGGCCCACGGCCGTGCCGCCCAGCAGCGCGAACGGCACGTCGCTGCCGAGGCCCGCGGCCAGTTCCATCAGGTCGAGCCGGCCGCCCTCGTCCCACAGCCGGGCGCACGCCAGCAGCGCGGCGGCGGCGTCGGCGCTGCCGCCCGCCATGCCGCCCGCCACGGGGATCGCCTTGCGGATGCGCAGCGCCACGCGGGGTTCGACGCCGAGCCGCGCGGCGACCAGCCGCGCCGCCCGCGCCGCCAGGTTGCCGTCGTCGACCGGGACGTCCGCGACCGGCACCGGCGACCCGGGCGCGGCCCGCACCTCGATCCGCAGCCGGTCGGCGGGCTCGGCGGTCACCTCGTCGAACAGGGACACGGCGTGGAAGACGTTCACCAGGTCGTGGTAGCCGTCCTCGCGCGGCGGGCCGACGCTGAGCCGGACGTTGACCTTGGCGGGCGCCCGAACGGTAATGGCGGTCACGGAACGACAACCCTATGCCAGACCCGACGCCGGAGGGCCCGCGCCGCAAACACCGTGCCGCACCCCCTCAGCCGCCGCTGACCGGCAGGTTGCGCGGGTTGAAGTACGGGACGGTGGCGAACTCGCGCAGCGCCGAGACGGCGTGCCGGTCGCCGGTCACCGAGTACTTGCGGCGCTCGTCGCGCGGATCGGTGGCGTTCTCGTTGGAGTTGAAGTACACCACGGCCTTGACCTGCGGGTGCTGCAGCGTCTGGGCGGCCTTGCGCAGCCATTCGGCGCGCCGCTCGCCGTAGGAGCGCGGCACCCCGAACTCGGCCACCATGATCGGCTTGGCCCGTCCGCCGGCCCACTCCAGGAAGCCGCGGATCGGCTCGGACAGGTCGCGGTACTCGTAGTCGGCGCCCGGGTAGACGTCGGCGCAGATCCAGTCCACCTGGTCGTCGCCGGGGTAGAACGGCTCGGCCTTGCCGGAGGCGAACCCGCCGGCGGTGGGGCACCACACCCACGCCACGTTGGCGACCTTCTCCTGGGCGAACAGCGCGCGGATGTGCTTCCAGGCGGCCACGTAGTCGCCCGCCGAGTGCACCTTGGCCTGCAGGCCGTCCTTGTCCATGTCGCGCTGCCAGCGCAGGAACACCGGCTTGCCGAGGGCCTTGACGGCGCGCGCCCGCTCCCGGATCAGCGCGTCGTGCTCGCCGCGGACGATCTCCCGGGTGTCGGTGCCGGACCAGGTGAGCAGCAGGTAGCGGGAGCTCTGCGCGACGGCGGTGTCGGTCTTGTCGGGGAACTGCGACTTCCAGCCGTGGAAGGTCTGCACGATGTCCAGGCTCCGGCCGAGCCCGCGCTCGAACCCGGTGACCGCCGCCATGCCGGGGCCGCCCGGCGCGTCCTCGGCGTCGCCGCCCTGCTCGGCGGGCACCCACGCGCCGAAGTAGGCGCCCTTGCCGGGCGGCGTGGGGGCGACGCCCGCCCGGGCGGTGGTGCTGATCTTGGGTGTGGCGACCGCGCCGCTGCTATCGCACCCGGCCGCGACCGCCGTCACGGCCAGAGCCGCCGCGGGCGCCAGGGCCCGCGCCGCCCGCGAACGCGCCTTGAACATGTTCCTCCGCCTCATTCCGGTTACGCCCGGTCGTCCGGTCGCCCGCCGGTTCCGGTCCGCCTCCAGGACCATACTGGGCAATGCGGGCGAAGGCGGCCACGTCCAGAGCTTCGCCCCGGGTTCGCGGGTCGACGCCCGCCGCGCGCAGCGCCCGTTCGGCCGCGTCGGGGCTTCCGGCCCAGCCGGAAAGCGCGGCCCGCAGCGTCTTGCGGCGCTGCGCGAAGGCCGCGTCGATCACCGCGAAGACCTCCTCGCGGGTGGCGGTGGTGGGCGGCGGGTCGCGGCGCTCGAACGCCACCAGGCCCGAGTCGACGTTCGGCACCGGCCAGAACACCGTGCGGCCCACCGGTCCGGCGCGGCGCGCCTCCCCGAACCAGGCCAGCTTCACCGACGGCACGCCGTAGATCTTGCCGCCCGGCGCCGCCGTCATCCGGTCGGCGACCTCGGCCTGCACCATCACCAGCGCGCGCCGCAGCGACGGCAGCGCGGCCAGCAGGTGCAGCACCACGGGCACGGCCACGTTGTAGGGCAGGTTGGCGACCAGCGCGGTCGGCTCGGGCCCCGGCGGGCGGGTCAGCCGCAGCGCGTCGGCGTTGACGACCTCCAGCCGGTCGGCCAGGCCGGGCGCGCGCTCGGCGACCGTGCCGGGCAGCGCCTCGGCCAGCACCGGGTCGATCTCCACGGCCACGACCCGGCGCACCGCCGGCAGCAGCGCCAGCGTCAGCGACCCCAGCCCCGGCCCCACCTCGATCACCACGTCGTCGGACGCCACCTCGGCGGCGCGGACGATCCGCCGCACCGTGTTGCCGTCGACGACGAAGTTCTGCCCGAGCGTCTTGGTCGGCCGCACGCCGAGCCGTCCGGCCAGCTCGCGTATGTCCGCCGGGCCCAGCAGCGCTTCGCAGTCCCCCACCCGTCCAGTGTCCCAGTGGTTCACGGCAGCTCACGCCACCCACGTGGCCGCGGCCGTCCGCCGAGCGCCCGGGGATCAGGAGAACAGGCGGCTTCCGCAGTTGGGCCACTGCCCCTGCCAGCGGCCGTTCACCTTGTTGTAGAGCAGCTGGGCGCGGTAGGTCTGCTCGGCGGCGCTGGCGTCGCTGGGCTTGCCGGTGCCGCCGACCGACGCCCACGTCTGGAGCGAGAACTGGTACAGCCCGTAGTACCCGGCCGGGTTGACGGCCTTGGGGTTGCCGCCGGACTCGCACTTGGCGAGCGCCGCCCAGTTCAGCCGGGAGGCCGCGCCGGCGCCGCTGGGCTTGGGGCCGATCCCGATGATCTGCGCCACCGGCTTGCGCTTGACCTTCTGCGCCAGCACGACCTTGACCTTCTTGCCGCGCCGCTTGACGTAGGCGGTCTGCACGACCTTCAGCCCGTCCTGGCCCTTGCGCAGCACCTTCTCGCTGAACGGCGGCAGCGACGACGACTTCTTGCGGACCACCGGGGCGGGCACCTTGACCGTCGTGGTCACCGGCTTGGACAGCAGCCGCCTGATCTTGATGGTGTCGCCGGCCCGGGCGGTTCGGGGCGGCGCCACCAGGTCGTAGGGGCCGAGCGTGATCTTGGCCTCGGCGAGCACCTGGTCGACGGTCGTCCCGGTCGTCATGGCCGTGGTCTTCTTGCCGTCCACCACGATCACGACCTTGCGCGCGGGCGGGGCGCTGGTGCGCGGCGCGTCCGCGACGGCGGCGGTGTTGCGCGGCGCGGGCTTGCCGTCACCGCCGCAACCGGCCGCCAGGGCGAGGGGAACCGTCAGGAGCACGCAGAACGCCGAGGTACGGGGGGAACGACGCACCTAATCCTCCAGCTACGCCAAGGGGGCGCCGAGGCATACAAAGGGCTCGGCCGACGGCGCAGCACATTAGAGCCACCCGACCACCCTCCGCCACCACAACGGCAGATGTGACGGCGAATGACATAGCGGACGACCCGTCAGGCGGCGCCCGGAAGCCGGAGGATCGAGCACACAGGACGAGGAAAAGGTTGCCGCCCGCAGACCGGGGGCGGATCACCAGGGGCCGAAGACGCGCTCCCCGGTGGCGGCGATCGCGGCGCACAGCTCGTCCACGTCCACGCCCTTGACCTCGGCCATGAAGCGGACGGTGTGCGGGATCAGGTACGAGGAGTTCGGCTTGCCGCGGTGCGGGACGGGCGTCAGGAACGGCGCGTCGGTCTCCACCAGCAGCAGGTCCGCCGGGGCCGCCCGCAGGGCCTCGCGCAGCGGCTCGGCGTTCTTGAACGTCACGTTGCCGGCGAAGCTCATCACGTAGCCGCGGTCGGCGCACTCCTTGGCCATGGCGGCGTCCCCGGAGAAGCAGTGGAACACCACCTTGTCGGGGGCGCCCTCCTCGCGCAGGATGCGCAGCACGTCGTCGTGGGCCTCGCGGTCGTGGATCACCAGGGCCTTGCCGGTGCGCTTGGCGATGTCGATGTGCCCGCGGAACGAGCGGTGCTGGTCGTCCTTGGGGGCCCAGTCGCGGTAGTAGTCCAGGCCGGTCTCCCCCACCGCCCGCACCCGGGGCAGCGCGGCCAGCTTGGCGACGTCGTCGAGCACCGCGTCGCTGATGCCCGTGGTCTCGTTCGGGTGGATCGCCACGCCCGCGTACACGTCGTCGTGCTCGGCGGCGGCGTCGGCGGCGAAGCGCGAGGACGCCAGGTCGCAGCCGATGGTGACGATCCGGGTGACGCCCACCGCCTTGGCCGCGGCCAGCGCCTCCTCCACCGGGACATCGAGCATGTCCAGGTGGCAGTGGCTGTCGAAGACGTGCACCGGCAGCGGGTCGGGAAGCGGGGGGAACCGCTCGGCCGCGTAGCCGTTGGAGCTGCCGGATTCGCTCACTGCCCACCTTCCATCGCACCGTTCCTCGCCGAAGGGGACGAGGCCACGCAATCAAGACTACGGGCCCGGCCGGGCGCTCTCGACCCCGGCGACGCGGTGTTGGACGGCGCTTTGGGCCCGGTTCGCCATGCCGCTCCGGGTTCAGCCGATAACCTGCGGGAGGCCCGGACCCGGACGCGGAGAGCAGCAGCCAGATGACCGAGACCACGATGCGTGAGACGGCCGCCCCGACGAGCGCGTCAAAGGGGCGGTCACGCGGACGGCGGCGGCCGCTTGCGTGGCCGCGGCGGGTCTCCTCGCGGCGCCGCGCGGTGCTGCTGTCGCTGTTCGTGGCGGCGTGCGCGGTGCTGGCGCAGTGGGTGCTGATGGTGCCGCCGCTGTACTTCGATCCGTACTACGTGTGGGAGGCGGCCCGGCACTGGCCGGACATCCCGCTGGACCAGTGGCCGTTCAGCGAGGTCCCGCACCAGGTGACGCGGATCGGGCTGGTGCTGCCCGCCCGGCTGGTCATGGAGGTGCTGGGGCAGGGGCAGGCGGCCTACTTCACGGTCGCGGCGGCGGGCGGCTGCCTGTTCTTCGTCGGCTGCTACCTGGTGGTGCGGTCGCTGTTCGGCGACGCGGCCGGAGTGGCGGCCGCGCTGCTGATGATCGTCCACCCGTTCTTCACGATCACCAACCCGTTCGGCCACGAGATCACCTGGTCGACCGGGGTGATGCTGCCGGACATGCCCGGGGCCGGGCTGTTCGCGATCGGGATGGCCGCGCTGGTCACGGCGAGCCGCCGGACGGGGCGGGCGCAGACCCGGCTGCTGCTGGCCGCGGGGTTCTTCCTGGGGTCCTCGTACCTGGTCCGCGAGTTCCTGGCGTTCCTGTTCCTGCCCATCCCGCTGTACCTGTGGCTGCTGCGGATCCCGTGGCGCCGCAACATCGTGGTGGGCGCGCCGATGGTGGCGGTCCTGGCGTTCAACCTGGTGCACAACGCGCTGGTGTGGGGCACCCCGATGGCGGGGCTGCGGTCGGCGGCCGGGCACGGCGGGGAGCCCAACGAGCCGGTGACGCGGCTCTGGGCGGCGGGCTCGTTCCCCCGCGCCATGGAGGACTGGCACTGGCTCGGCGTCGTCTTCCTGGTGGCGCTCGGCCTGACCGTGGTGGGCTGGGCGGTGACCCGGGACCGGCGGCTGGCGCTGGTGCTGGTGTGGTTCCTGGCCCTGTGCGTGCCGATCACGCTGCTGTCCGGGGTGATCGACCCGCACGACATCTCGCTGCGGGGCTGGCTGGTGCGCTACTGGTTCTCGGTGCTGCCCGCCCTGCTGGCGGGCGGGTTCGGCGCGCTCATCCTGCTGGCGCGGCGGCTGCCCGCGGCGGCCGCCCGGTTCCGGGCGGCGGGCGGCGCCGCCGCGGCCGTGCTGGCGGCCGCGTACGCGGTGACGGCCGTGCAGGCGGTGCCCGACCTGCCGCGCGACCGCGCCTGGGACGAGCTGCGGGGCTGGCTCGCCGACCATGACGACATCCCGGTGATCTGGGCCGACCGGCGCCTGGCGCAGACCATGACGTTCTACACCCGGACCATGTGGGGCGACGTGCGGTGGCACGGCCGGATCCGCGACTTCGAGCACTACACCCAGGCCCTGCCGGCGGGCGCCTACCAGGCCCCCATGCTCTACACGCGCTGGCGCGGCATGGAGTCGCAGATCGCCGCCGGGTACCGGCCGGGCCCGCAGAACGGGTGGCGGCTGCTGTGGCGCTCGTCCGACGGCGTGCTGGAGATCTGGGACCACTCCGGCCGCGACGGCTGACCCGCGGGCCGCTCCGCCCGCGGGCCGTTCACTTCTGGGCCGCGCCCGGTGAGGGGCGCTGCCAGGCGACCCAGTCGCCCTCGGCGGTGCGGTGCCGGGCCACGACGCGCCAGCCGGGCGGCGCGGTGCGCCAGGTGGCGGACGCCGACGTGCTCTTGTCCCAGGCCAGGATCACCAGGTCCACGTCGGTGGGCGGCGCCTGGTTGAGGCCGTCGAAGCCGCGCACCTCGGTCCACCACACCCAGTACATCTGCGGCAGCCGGATCTTCCAGGCGACCGACCAGTCGATCGCCACGGTGCGCTGCTCGCGCGGGTCGGCGATCTGCCGCACGTCGGTCATGGCCGTGTAGTCGCGCACCAGCGGCCGGGCGATGTACCAGGTGGCGGTGACGTTCATGGCCAGGTGCAGGCCGACGAACAGCACGGCCAGCGCCAGGTACCCGTGCCTGGGCACCTGGACCGCCAGCAGCGCCACGGCGAGCAGCGCCAGACCGGCGAACGTGGCGGGCCACAGCCGGAACTCGTTCCAGTTCCAGGTGAGGAACGACGGCTCGGGGAAGTCGTACTGGGTGAAGGCGTAGGTGGTGAGCCGGTCCCCCGCGTACCACTGGACGGCCCAGGCGGTCAGCAGGGCCAGCCCGGCCGCCGCCCCCGCCGCGGCCAGCACGTCCCTGCGGGGCGCGCGCAGCACGAACGCCGCGCCCACCGCGAACAGGATCGGCACCACGCACGCCAGGTAGCGGCCGTAGGCGTAGTTGCCCACGCGGTACTCGTCCGGCAGCGCCGCCGACGTGGCCAGTGCGATGCCCGCCAGCAGCGCGAGCAGGGCCAGGGCCAGGGCGCGCAGCCGCGGCGGCGTGCCCCGGCGGACGGCCACCGCCACCGTCACCGCCAGGCCGACGCCCGCCAGGCCGCCCGTGACCGCGATCTGGTACCAGAGCTGGCCCGTGCCCAGCGACAGCATCCACCCCCAGCCGTCGAGGGTGGTGAGCCGCTGCACGACGTTGGCCTCAAGGTTGTTGTCCCCGTGGGGGTACATGTGCGGCAGCAGGTAGCCGTTGAGCATCGTCCCCGCCGCGGTGGCGGCGGCGAGCGGCAGCGCGCCCAGGGCCGTGGCGCGCCAGGGCCGCCAGCGCAACACGGCGACCAGGCCGACCAGGCCCGCGTGCACCAGCAGGACGATGATGCCGCGCGTGTGGGTCGTGTAGGCGTAGGCGGCCAGCAGCCCCGCGGCCGCCCCGTACAGCGTCGTCCGCGCCGGGGACGCCTCGGCGGTCAGCCACGAGTGCGCGAGCAGCAGCCAGCCGAGCACCACCACCGGCAGCACCGCGTCGGTCAGCACGAACTCGGCGAAGAACACGACGGCGGGGATCAGCGCGGTGGCGTGCGCCAGCGCGTACGAGCTGCGCCGCGACAGCCCGAGGCGGCGCAGCAGGACGAAGGCCAGCGGCAGCATGCCCGCGCTGATCAGCGCGTTGATGCCGATGCACAGGCGGTAGACCGAGACCGGCTCGTCGGCCAGCCAGTACGCCGGCATCAGCAGCAGCGGGTAGCCGCCGCGGTAGATCGTGCTCCAGGAAAGGTCGGCGTCCGGGCCGCCGGTCAGCACCCGGGCGGCGAACAGGTAGCCGGTCTCGTCGGGGGTGGCGACCGGCAGGGTCTGCCCCGAGGCGAGCCACAGCCGCACCGCGACCTGCCCCAGCCAGCCGAGCAGGAGCAGCGCCCCCCAGCCGCGCAGCCGACGCGCCGCCCGCACGGCCCGGGGACCGGTGGAGCGGACCGGGGTGCGCGCGGCCGGAAGCGTCGCCGTCTGCGGGCCCATCACGGCGCGCCGGGACGGTCGCCGGGCCCCACGGGTGGAAGATCCATCGCCGAGTCAGCCTGTCACAATCCGGCAGTCAAGGCGTACAAGGGTAGAAAACGCTCAGCCGGTTCTCGGGATACGGCGCGGCGCTCCCGGCGTCCGGCGCGGCGCTCCCGGCGTCCGGCGCGGCGCGCGACATGCCGGTCACGCTGCGCCACGGCGCGGGTGCGTACGGGTTCGCGGGATGACATGACGTTGCGCTTTCGGCGGTCCGGCGGTGGGCGGGACGCGATCGGGCGGCCGGGCGCGGAACGCCCCGGCCGGATCGGGTCAGCGCTCGGCGTCCCCGTCCCCGGCGGAGTCGTCCGCCTTCTTGGGCTTGACGTTGACGATCTTGACGTTGCCGCCGCCGTAGGTTTCCGCGGGCTTGGGAGCCTCGGCGGACTTCGCGGCCTTGTCGCCCTTCGCCGACTTCGCGACCTTCGCGGTCCTGGCGGTCCTGGCGGCCTTGGCACCGGTGGCGGCCTTCGCGGGCGCGGCGTCCTCGTCCGCCTTGGCGGCCTCGGCGGCCTCGCGCGACACCCGGTGGGCGGCGGCGTCCACCACGCCCGCGGCCTCCTCGGCCACGTCCACGACCGGCGGGTGCTGGCGGCGGCGGATGCGCAGGATGCTCACGAACAGCGCGGCGAACACCGCCTGCAGGCTCATCATCAGGGCGGTGGCGGCCGGGACGACGATGCGCAGCGACTCGCGCGGGTTGAGTTCGCCGAAGTTGTTGACGCGCCAGTGCAGCAGCGAGGCGACCAGGCCGGCCAGGCCCGCCAGGGCCAGCAGCCCGCCGAGCACCAGGCCGCGCTCCAGGCTCAACCAGTCGATGACGCGCTTGACCCGCGGATCGTGCGGTAGGAATCCCTCCTGCATCGCATAGACCTTGGTGAGCAGGGCGAAGATCACCGACTGGAAGCCGATGATCATGGCCGCCGAGGCGCCGACCAGGGTGTCGACGTCGAAGGCGATCTCGCCCACGGTCACCGGGCCGAAGGACAGCGCGATCCCGGCGACCAGCCCGAGCGTCATAAACAGCAGGCCGGGGATGAGGAACAGCCAGCGCGGGCTGTAGAGCAGGAGGAAGCGCAGATGACGCCAGCCGTCCCGCCAGGTGTTCAGGTGCGGCGGACGCGAGCGCCCGTCCGGCGACAGCGTGGTGGGCACCTCGCGGATGTCGTACTTGGCCAGCGTGGCCTTCACCACCATCTCGCTGGCGAACTCCATGCCCCCGGTCTGCAGGCCGAGCCGCATGATCGACTCTTTGTTGAAGGCGCGCAGCCCGCAGTGGAAGTCGCCGATCTTGCTGCCGAAGAACAGCCGGCCGATGAAGCTGAGCACCGGGTTGCCCAGGTACCGGTGCAGCGGGGGCATGGCGCCCGGGGCGATGCCGCCCTTGAAGCGGTTGCCCATGACCAGGTCGGCGCCGTCCCGCAGCTCCTCCAGGAACGGCAGCAGCGAGGTGAAGTCGTAGGAGTCGTCGGCGTCGCCCATGACCACGTACTTGCCGCGGGCCGCGCGGATGCCGCCCATCAGGGCGTTGCCGTACCCCTTGTCGATGACGGGCACCACCCGGGCCCCGGCGTCGCGGGCGAGCTGCTGGCTGCCGTCGGTGCTGCCGTTGTCGGCGACGACGACCTCGCCGTCGATGCCGTGCTCCTCGAAGAACCCGACCGCCTTGCGGACGCAGGTCTCCACCGTCTCGGCCTCGTTGAGGCACGGCATCACTACGGAGAGTTCCACACGATCTCCTTCGTTACCCCTGGTGACCGTCTGCGGTATTTTCCACTAATCTCGTCATGTCCCGCCGGGCGGCCTGTCGTACGCAATGATGCCTGCCCGGGAGGGGCGTTGCGCGCCGCTCCCGCCAAGAGCGCCCGTATCGTGTTGCGCACTTGCTACCCGAACACCCGCTCCGTCACGGCCGCGGGCGGCAGGCTAGGGGGGACAAGCATACGGGCACCGCGGTCCGGCGGGGGCGGGTCGGCCGTGCCGCGGCACGGCTCGATGACGCGGCGAGGGTGTGCCGCCGAACGGGGAACCGGCGACGGACAACGAGTGGGAGGTGCGGCCGTGGCGGGAATCGCGGCGCGGGGCACGATGCTCGGACAGGACGCGGAGACCACGCGGTCCGAAGGGGCGGCGGCGCTTGCGGGGGCGCGCCCGGACGGCTCCGGAGCCGGCGAGTGACGGCCGCGCCGAAGACGCCGCGGAGCACGACGCGGCGCACCGGGTCCGATGGCGAGGAGCCGCCGGACGCCTCATCCTCGTCCACTGCCACGTCGGCCGCGTCCACGTCGCCCGCGTCCACGTCGCCCGCGTCCACGTCGCCCGCGTCCACGTCCCGGCCGCGGGCCCTGGCCGGGCGGGTGCGCGCGCTGTCGTGGCGGCAGGCCGGGCCCTGGGCGCTGCGGACGGGCCGCCGCGCCGCCGAGGCGGCCGCGCGAAGTCGGAGGCCAAGCGGTCTTAGGAAGACAACATCACTCACCAACTCCTT